>DAOTAI010000064.1:0-15586 GCA_035593865.1 Acidobacteriota bacterium | reverse complement strand
AAGACATTCAAACGAAAGAACAGATCCTGGCGGAACCGACCTTCTTCCACTTCGCGGCTCAATACACGGTTTGTGGATGCGATAATCCGCACATCGACTCGCCGGGGGAGCTGCGCCCCGACCGGAAGAATCTCGGGATCCTGCAACACACGCAAGAGCTTTACCTGCAACTCGAGCGGCGCCTCTCCGATTTCATCGAGATACAGCGTCCCCTGATGCGCCAACTCGAAGTAGCCTTTTCGGTTGTCGATCGCACCGGTGAAAGACCCTTTTTTGTGGCCGAAAAAAGCGCTTTCTATCAGGTCAGAGGGGATGGCTCCACAATTAACCGCGATGAAGGGTTGTTCGGCCCGCGGGCTATGGTCGTGAATATATCGCGCCAGCACTTCTTTCCCGGTTCCTGTTTCTCCCTGGATCAAGACCGTAGAATTGGTCGGTACGACGCGATCAATCAGACGCATCAACTCGGCCATTTCCTGACTTCGATAAATCAGCCGCTTACCGGTGGGTTCCAGCGACTCGATTTCCCGTCGAAGACGGAAGTTTTCCCTCTCTAGCCTCTCATTGGCCTTTCTGAGCTCTTCGTTAAGCCGCTCGTTCTCCTTTTTCAGCTCCCACCGTTCGATTTCCTGGCGAAGCGCTTCTTTCAAAGCGACCGGTTCCCAAGGCTTAGTGATGTACCGATGCACTTGACCCTGGTTAATGGCATCCATGAGGTATTCGACATCCGTGTAGCCGGTCAGGATAATGCGAACCGTATCCGGTCGGACTTCGCGCGCCTGGCGCAGAAGATTCACGCCGCTCATCCCCGGCATTCGCTGGTCGGTGATTATGGCCACGATCGGGTGCTCGCGAAGAATGGCAAGAGCTTCGTCGCCGTTCTTGGCTTCTCTTACCGCATAATCGGCCTGGAAAGTGCGCTTCAACTTCTGCAGATTGGCCTGTTCATCGTCGACAATGAGAATTTCGTGCCTGTTCATGCTGATGTTACCGGTAACTGGATGCGGAACACGGTCCCTTCACCTTTCTGGCTTTGAACCTCGATCGTCCCGTTGTGCTGCTGAACAATCCCGTAGGTGATGCTCAACCCCAGACCTGTTCCCTGCCCGGCGGGTTTGGTCGTAAAGAAAGGCTCAAAGATTCGGTTCACGTCCTGCTTGTCTATTCCGACTCCGTTGTCTTCTACTTCGACCACAACCCGGCCGTTCTGACAAAAACTTCTGATCCAGATATCACCCTCCGCCACTATCGCCTGACAGGCGTTACTCAAAAGGTTGACAAAAACCTGGCTCATCTTTCCCGGGTGACACTCGACTTGCGGAACATCCCCAAATTCCTTGTGAATCCTGATGCGATCCCGATATTCGTTGTGGAGAAGGTTGAGAGCCAGATTGATGGGCTCATGAATATCGACCGCTCTAAACTCGTCCCGCTCCAGCCGTGAAAATGTCTTCAAATCGCCGATAATCGCATGGATCCTGCTGGCACCCTCCTCAAAGTTGTTAACCAGCGTGTCGAGATCCTCAAGCATGAACTCGTAGTTCATTTGAGCCTTCATGCTCTCAAGCAGCTGGGCATCCTCTAGACTGAGCGACGCCTTCTCGGCGTAGACAGCGATCAATTCTTTCAGGTTTTGAATGTACTGCTTAAGAAAATCGGTGTTACCGTAAATGAAGTTGAGCGGGTTCTTAATTTCATGAGCAATCCCGGAGACCAACTGTCCCAGGGATGCCATCTTCTCGCTTTGGATTAACTGAACCTGGGCTTCCTTCAGCTCTTCATACGCCTTTTGAAGCTCCAGGTTGCTCTGCTCCAGTTCTCGAGTTCGCTCGTGAACCTTCTCTTCGAGCCGTTTGTTCAGATCAAGTAACGCCTGACTCCGGTCCTCCAGCGATCGGGCCATTCGGTTAAAAGTCTTAGCCAGTTCCGCTATCTCGTCGTCTCCACTTACCACCACGCGCTGGCTGAAGTCACCGCCGGCGATCACGCTCGCTCCCTGCGTCAGCCTCTTCACCGGAATCGTAATCCCCCGGGCAACCGAGTAGGTCAGGACGACCACCAGCAGAACCGAGAGCGACACGGCGACAATAATGATGTTCTTCAGTTCCATCACCGGCGCAAAGATCTGCTCTTCGTTTATTCCCACTGCGCAGACCCAGTTAAAGAACTCGTGATTAACTTGTGCTATCCCGCTGATTCGCGGTGTATTGGCCGGATATTCGTAGCGGGCATTCTTGTTCCCTTTTAATATGGCTCTTTGCAGATCGTCCAGGTGAAGATCCTCGTGCAACCTCTTGCCAAAAATGCTGACTGCTTCGGGCATGTCGACCGGCGTCGACAGACCGAACCGGTTCATCCGGTATTTATGCCCGATAATCGTGTTGCGGTCCTCCGCGAGGAGGAAGGCGTATCCGGAGGTCAGTGACTGCTGCTCCAGGTCCTCCTCCACTTTGTCCAGAATTTCCTGCACAGACTCCCAGTTCATGAGGCCGAGCACCCCCCCGATCACCTCACCGGTCTCGCTCAGAACTGGAACCGCAAAGCCAATCGAGTATTGTTTGGCAAGATCCTCGTTCTCATAGTCGTACATTTCCTCGACTAACTTGGAGCGGTGCCATTTGATATAGCCAAACCTTCCGCTCTGGACCTGCTTTAACCACTCGGAGTCGGGAGTGTAGGAGATCAGATTCTTACCCGTGATTCGGACAGCGCGTGATGCATCCAGGTGAATGCCAACCCGATTTCGATCGGCTGTACTGGAGACGAGGATGTTGCCCTCGGGATCGAAGAGAATCAACAGGTCGTAGACTTCGTGTATTTCCACCAGGTAGTCCAACAGCGCCTTGGCGTCCCCACTTCGATTACCCGCAAGGTAGTTGCGAAACTCGCTGTAAAGACTGATCGAAAGGACCTCTTCCGCCTTCTCGAGCAGTGTTAACTGAATCGTGTCGCTGATGTCCCGGGCAATCTGCTCGAGGAAAAGCGCTATCCGATCTTCGGTGATTCGGTTCTTGGCCACAAAATAGGAAATAAGGGAGACAGAGATCAACGGAACCAGACAAAGCGGCAGGATAAGCAAAAGGAGTTTGGTCTTCAGACTTCGCATGCCCGCCTTACCTGCTACAGCTGGAAAAGTAAAAAATCTTTACAGCAAACTGACAAGTCATCTTACAACATTCCCGGTTTAAAGAGTCTGCCCCTGATAAAGGTGCCGCGATTGTTCACCAACTCTGCGGATATGAAATCGTGGTATAAACTGACCTCTCTTATGGAACCAGGACCCGTTATCCTAGAATTCCGGACGCCGGTTGCCGCGATCACTTTAAACCATCCTGAGCGGCGAAACACTCTGGACCTGTTGTCCGCTAGCATGCTCGAGCAGTGCATCCGGGCCGTTGCCGAGCGGGAGGACCTGAGGGTACTCTCAATTACCGCCGCGGGCGACTGCTTTTGCGCGGGCGCGGATCCCGAATTTCTCGCCCAGATCCAGGCACTGGGAGACATTAATTCGTTTCGGCAGTTTCTCCGAATTGGCCGGAATGTTTTACTCCTGTTGCGCCGGATGCCCCAGTTCGTTATCACCTCGGTGAACGGAACTGCAACAGGCCCCGGTCTCGCGCTCGTTCTTGCCTCCGACTGGTCGGTGGCATCTGAACAAGCGTGCTTCGGTGAGACTTCCGTCGACGACGGGCTTTTCCCCGGCTGGACCGGGCATTGGCTGCTGCAGGAGCGAGTCGGAGCCAGCAAGGCGACCGAACTGGTCATGCTCGGAGAACTCCTGACGGCGGCAGAGGCCGTAGAGCTCGGCCTGGTCAACCGGGTCGTTTCACCGGACGACCTCAAGCAAACAACTGACCGGATGGTGAAGAAAATGGCCGAAGCTCCTCCGCTGGTTGTACGAGAGCTGAAGAAGTGTGTCTACGAAAACCGGTACCGGAAATGCGAGGAAAAGAGCGATTTTGAAATAGACGGGCAGATCCGTTGTTTTCTAAGCGAGGACAGCAGGGCCGGAATTCAGGCGATGCTCCGGAATCGCAAGGCGAAATTCGAGGGGCGTTGATGAGACGAGGGAGTAGCAGACCATGGAATGGAGGGCAATGATTCTCGTATTTGGGCTGTTGCTGTTTGTGGCTGGCTGTGCGGGCGATAACGAAGCACCGATGGTGGTTGCCGAGGAGCAGGCGCCGACCCAGCCAGTGGATACGCCGGCGCCTGTTGCCGCGCCGGAAATAACGCCGCCCGAAGTCTCGCAGGTTCGGGTGAAAGCAGGAAAGTTCTCTTTCGGAGCTACGGAGCAGCAGTTTGAGGTTTATTTCAAGAATACGCTGGTCAATTTCCCTGGAATGCGAGAGAAACTTCGCCAGAGCCTCATCGTTCCTCCCCGAACAATCGATCTCCCCGAGTTTGAGATTGATCAATTCGAGGTGACCAACGAGCAATTCGCAACCTTCATCCGCGCCACCGGTTACCAGCCGGCCGACCGCACTAACTATCTGAAACACTGGACGGGGCCGTTGAGTTATCCCGACTGGGCCCAATTGTTCCCCGTCGTCTGGATATCGCAGGAAGACGCCGAAGCCTTCTGCAAATGGAGAGGTGGGCGGCTTCCAACCGAGGAAGAATGGGAAAAGGCGGCCCGGGGGACCGATCATAGGATGTTCCCTTGGGGAAATACCTACCCAGAGCGGAATACGGCCAATGTCGCAACCAGTCAAGCCGAGCCTATAGGCAACCGATCCGGCGACAAGTCGCCGTATGACGTATACGACCTGGGGGGCAATGTCGCCGAAATCACGGCGAGCACTGCGCCCGACGACCCGAACCGTGTCGTGGTTCGGGGTGGGAGCTTTGCGGGTGCCCTCCGTGACGCGGCTGTCTACCACAGAATATTGATGCCGCGAAACGCAGTGCGAAGCGAACGGATCGGCTGCCGGTGCGTTAAATGATCACTTCCCTGCCCTGAGAGCCCACTCGAGATAGGGTTCGTAAGCGGCTTCAACAGCCAGGCTCAACATCTCGGGCACCTCGTAGGGGTGGAGTTCCTTGAGTCGGGAGAACAGGGACGGCACTCGGTCGGCCGACGTCTTGATCATCATCAACCATTCGCCGGCCTCCTCGATCTCGCCTTTCCATCGATAAACCGAGGTCAACCTTGACATTATGCTCACACAAGCGGCAAGATCTTCTTGTACCAGTTGACGCGCGAGGGTTTTGGCTTTTTCTTCACTGTCGATTGTGGAGAACACGATCCGTAGTGGTGTCATAGGTTTAGATTGCCATGTTATCAAGAAAAGCCAAACGAGAAATCATCCTGATCATCATGCTGGCGGTCAGCGGCCACTTGATTTATTCGCTTTTTTACAGCGATTCCGGGTACCGACAGTTACAAGCGCGAAAGAGCGAACTTAGGCGACTTCAGGTCGAAAACAAGCAACTCCTTGACGAACAGCAGAGATATCTGGACCGGATCGAGAGGCTTAAGAACAGCCCCGACGAAATTATCGACGTAGCACGCCAGCGGCAGATGCACAAACCTGGCGACATCGTCGTGATCATCCCTCCGAAAAAGTAAAAGCAGCCGCGCCGGCATTACCTACCTCAGTCGTCGCGATAGAAATGGAGGCGCTGCCGGCCGATTTTATACACCGCCGACGCCTGGCCCCTGAGTCCAGTACTTACGTCGCTTCTGCCAGGCCCTTGTTCAGAAAGGAGATGAAGACCGAGCTGTCACGGGTGAGGCCGGGGAAAGTAGCGATGATCTCATCCTGGGGCGAGATAATTGCGTAGTAAGGAAGAGCGATCGTGCCAAACCTTTCCTTTTCAAACTGAAGATTCCGTTCGTGCTCTTCATCCGGGCCATCGGTATACAGCTTGACCAGGACGAACTGCTTCAATCGTTTTCGGACCTCCGGATGAGGAAACATGTTCGACTCCATCCAGCGGCAGTTCGTGCAGGTGTAACCGGTAAAGTCGACAAAGACAGGCCGGTTTTCTCTTCGCGCGACGACCAGGGCTTCCTGGTAGTTCGTCAGCCAATGCTCTTCCGCGGCTTCTTCGGGCGCTCCAGGATTGAACAGGGCTACTTGCTGGGCGCCCCCGTAATCTTTCGGAGGCAGAAAAGCATCCAGTTCGCCCAAGGGAAATCCCATCAGGCCGCGCAGAAGGTAAAACGAAATGGCCAGGAAAAAGACAGCGGATAGGACCCGGAAAACACCCACCGATTCTCCCGGACTTTCATGAGGCAGCCGGAACCAGCCGAGCAGGTACAGGGAGGTAACGAGTGCCAGCGCCAGCCAGACCGCAATGAACACCGGCCTCGTAATCCATTCCCACTGGTAAACGAGATCCACGTTGCTGATGAACTTCATCGCTGCTGCCAGCTCCAGGAATCCCATGGTGACCTTGACCGAATTCATCCAGTTTCCGCTCTTGGGCAGCGATTTCAGCCAGGACGGGAATACGGCCAGCAGGAAAAAGGGGGCCGAGAAGACGGCGGCGAAGGCGCTTACTCCCAGCAACGACCAGAGCCAATCTCCCTGTAGAGCCGCCACCATGACCGTCCCTACAAAGGGAACCGTGCAGGTGAATGATGTCAGCGAGAAGGTCAGCGCCATCAGCAGAATCCCGACCAGACCGCTGCTCTGGGACGCCTGTCTGTCAACGGCCGTCAGCCAGCGCGAGGGGAGTCGAATTTCAAAGGCGCCGAACAGGCTCAGGGCAAAAACGATAAAAACCAGGGCAATCAGGATATTGACGGACGGGCTCGCGGCCAGCCGGTTAATGCCTCCCGCGCCAAACAGAAAGGTCAGAGCAAAGCCGAGCAGCGTGAAAGTCAGGATGATCCCGACCGAGTAGATAAACGCTTCTCGAACCGCCTGCCCTCGCGTGACCGTCTGTCTCTTGGTAAAAAACGAGACGGTAATCGGGATCATCGGGAAAACGCACGGAGTCAGCAGCGCAAGCCCACCCATGGCCATCGCAAACCAGATGTAGGCCATTGTGGTCACAGGAAGACTACTGACGGCGACTGACGGTTGATCGTCGACCACTGACGGTGGATCGCCCGCCGCTTGGGGAGATTCATTGCTGACGAGCGGTATCGTTTCTTCGCTGGCCGCTGATTGCTGCCCGCTGGACGCGGCCGGCTGGTCGCTGACCGTCGACGGCCGATCTCTAACCGCTTGTATGGTTATGGGCGTTGTCAAGTTGACCGTCTGGGGCGGCAGGCACATGGTGTCGCTGCAAAGCATGTAGCGGATGCTTATGCCCAACTCATGCTTCCCGGAAGCGGCATCTTTTTTCACGCGTACCGGCAGCTTGAACTCGACAACATCCTCGTAGTACTCGGTCTCGATTCCGAAATTCTGATCGAAGGACTTCTTGGGAGGCGGAGATTGGAGTTTTCCGGATGCTTCAAAAACCGGGCTTTCGACCAGCTTGATGGTAGTGGGAATAGGACCGCCCGCCTCCTGGGTGGTGGAATAAAGATGCCAGGTTGGCTGCATGCGAGCCTCGATCGTGGCGACAATCTGTTCGCCGGCCTTCGCACTCGCCTTGTCGACGGTGAGCCCGAACGAGGCCTCATCTTGAAAGCTGAAAAGTGCAGCAAGCAATACCAGGAGCATGTCAGGAATTAGCTTACCAGAAAGTTGGGGCCGGATAAGGCGGCGTCATGCGTGATAAACAATTCGCCCGGAGACGACGGTCATAACAGGCGCACCCCGAAGTTTCCAGCCTTGGAAGGGGCAGTTGCGGCTCTTGCTTTTGAACTGGGCCGTGTCTACCGTGATTTGCCGATCCGGATCAATCACCGTAATATCCGCGATGGCGCCTACTCGGAGGGTGCCGCGATCCAGGCGAAGAATCCTGCTGGGATTGCAGCTCATCAGCTCGACCAACCTGCTCCAGGAGATGACACCGCCATGCACCAGGCGATCGACCGCGACCGATACCGCGGTCTCCAAACCAATAACGCCATTGGCAGCTTCCTCGAAGGTAGTGTCCTTTTCCAGACTGGTGTGGGGAGCGTGGTCTGTGGCTATACAGTCGATGGTGCCATCGGCGAGACCCTCGAGCATGGCCTGCACGTCCTCACGTTCACGCAAGGGCGGGCTCATCTTAAAGTTGGTGTTGTAATCGCCGATATCCCGGTCAATCAGTGTGAAATGGTGCGGCGTCACTTCGCAAGTGACGGCGGCGCCATGACGTTTACCCTGTCGTATCCAGTCAAGCGACTCCCGGGCCGAGACGTGTGCGATATGGACCCGGCCTCCCGTGATACGACTCAGCATCACGTCACGAACAACATGCAGTTCCTCGGCGGTTCGGCTGGCGCCCCTTAAACCCAGTCTGGTCGAAACGGCGCCTTCGTTCATGCAGCCGCCGGCTGCCAGCAGCCGGTCTTCGCAGTGATCAATCAGCGGAATGTCGAACAGTTTGATGTATTCGAGCGCTCGCCTCACCAGCTGATGGTGCTGAATCGGATTCCCATCGTCCGAAACGGCGACAATTCCGGCACGATACATCACCCCGATCTCCGCCAGTTCCTCGCCCCGTGAGCCCCGGGTCACGGCGCCGATCGGAAAAACGTTTACCAGGTCAGTTTGGCGGGCACGTTCGAGGATATAGCGAGTCAACGCCGGGCTGTCGTTGACCGGATCCGTGTTAGGCATGCAGGCGATACTGGTGAAACCGCCGGCAACTGCCGCTTCGCTGCCGGTTTGGATGGTTTCCTTCCTTTCCCCGCCCGGCTCTCGCAGGTGGACGTGCATGTCGACAAATCCCGGCGCGAGGACAAGGCCCGACACATCGAAAATCTGCCAACTCCTGTTCTTCGCGATCTTTCCGACACGCGCTATTTTCCCGTTATCAACAAGAATATCGGCGGTTGTGTCCAGCCCCTGGCTGGGATCGACAACCCTGCCTCCGTGAAACAGCAGCTTCATATCCCTGGATCCTCGCTGGCGCCCAGCAAAAGAAACAGAACCGCCATGCGGGTGGCGACCCCGTTGGAGACTTGCTCGAGAATCACCGAGTAAGCGCCATCCGCCATTTCCTGATCAATCTCAATGCCGCGATTTATTGGGCCCGGATGCATGACAATCGCATCCGGCTTGGCCCATTTCATTTTTCGTCGGTCAAGGCCGTAGAGCATCGAATACTCTTTGAAAGAGGGATAAAAGATCTCCTGCTGCCTTTCCCGCTGCGCCCTCAGGAGCATGATAACGTCGGCGTCGGTCAGGGCCTCCTCCATGTGATGCGTCACTTGGACGCCGTAGCTCTCAAAGCCCACAGGAAGAAGTGTGGGCGGACCACACACCCATGTTTCGGCTTTCATTTTTCTAAGCAAGAGCGCATTAGAGCGAGCCACTCGGCTGTGTTTAATATCGCCGATTATAGCCACCTTCAGCCCCTCAAGCCGGCCCTTGTGCTCACAAATTGTCAGGGCATCAAGCAGCGCTTGAGTCGGATGTTCATGCATCCCGTCCCCGGCATTGATCACACACGACCCTTTGCAATGCGTGGCCAGCAGCGCCGGTGCACCTGCCAGACTGTGACGGACTACGATAAGGTCCGGATGCATCGCCTGAAGGTTGCGTCCCGTGTCGATCAAGGATTCGCCCTTGGCCACACTGCTGGTAGAAACGTTGAAATTGACCGCATCGGCGCTCAAACGCTTGGCCGCCAGCTCAAAAGAGGACCGAGTGCGTGTCGAGGGCTCAAAAAAGATGTTTATGACGGTCTTTCCACGCAGCGTCGGAACCTTCCTGATCGGGCGTGTCGAGATCTCCTTGAAGCTGCGAGCGGTCTTCAGGATGAGCTCGATTTCCTGGACGTCGAGGTCCTCAATGCTCAGCAAGTGTCTGCCCCTTAACGACATCTCATCCCTCTTTTTTTTATTCGGCTTTCTTCATCATGGTTTTCGTCGTAAGAAAGACCCCTTCCTCTTCATCAAAGGATGGCAAACGGACTTCGATGACTTCGTCGCGACTCGATTCGATGTACTTGCCTGTATAGTCGGCCTGAATGGGCAGTTCGCGATGTCCCCGATCCACCAGGACTGCCAGTTCAACGCGTTTCGGACGCCCATAATCGATGATGCTTTCGAGCGCCGCCCGAGTGGTCCGGCCGGTAAACAGGACGTCGTCCACAAGTACCACTTCCTTGCCCGTTGCCTCGAAGTTCAGGCGGGAGCCTTCCATAACCGGCTGCGGACCGACAAGGGACAAGTCGTCGCGGTAGAACGTGATATCGAGAATCCCGATCGGAAGCTTCTTGCCTGACAGTTTTTCGATTTTGTTCCGGAGTATTTCGGCCAAGGGAACCCCTCTTCGCCTTATGCCAACAAGAACGAGGTTATCCAGATCAGGGTGATGCTCAAGGATTTCCGCAGCTATACGGGAAAGCGCCAGATCGATCTCCTTGGAAGTCATTACCTGGCGCAGAAACTTATTGGTCATCGGACCTCCGGGTGTGAATGATACAACAAATGACAGAGTCGCGACGAGATACAGTGTTGGAGCGCTTCGAATCGAGCGCCTGGCAGGTACGGACTGGCGCCACCACACTATCAGAGTCTGGAGTCAATATGGTGACTGCGGGGCGCTTGCAGCCGGTGGCGTGGCACGGTATTCTAGCCCGATGCCGCACGCTGTCGAGGCCGAGCTTGTAGAGAACAAACAGCTGCCACAGGATAACTATCTGCTGACCTTCCGGGCGCCATCAATCAGTTCCGAAACGCTTCCCGGTCAATTCGTGATGGCGGCGCCGAAGACTCATCAGGTGGTACCTAGTCCTCTGCTGAAGCGCCCGCTCGCCGTTTACTCGGTCCACGGACCACTTCTTACGGTCCTGATCAAGGCTATCGGAGAAGGCACAGCCCGGTTGGGGCTGATGCGCCCCGGACAAATCGCGAATCTCATCGGCCCGCTGGGCAACGGATTTGATCTGACCGCGGGACGCGGGAAGATCAACTTTCTGATTGCAGGTGGAGTCGGCATCGCGTCGGTCTACCTGCTGGCGCAGAAGCTGAAACAGCAGGGGGATGAAACCCATTTGCTCTATGGCGCTCGAACGGCTGCCGATCTCATTCTGTTGGACGATTTTCAGGCGCTGGACGTTCCGGTTGTCCCGGCAACAGACGATGGAAGCTGCGGGTTTCGAGGCTTTGTCACGGCGGCCCTGGGCGATTACATGAGGGGGTATGACATCTCTCTACTGAACTTCTATGCTTGCGGTCCCGAGCCCATGCTGAAGGCAGTATCGGCCTTCGCCTGTGCCCAGCATATTCCTTGCCAGGTTTCGGTCGAAGCCCGCATGGCGTGCGGTTTCGGGGTATGCCTCGGGTGCTCGGTGAAGACCAAGGACGGATACCGGTTGGCCTGTAGCGACGGGCCCGTATTTCAGGCGAGCGAGTTAATCTGGGATAAATCATAAAGATGGCATCCACGGTCAATCTGGCGGTCGAAATCTCCGGCATTCGGTTTAAGAACCCGGTGCTGACAGCATCCGGGACATTCGGTTACGGCTTGGAGTTCGCGCAGTTCTTCGACATCTCCCGCCTGGGCGGATTCTGCACTAAGGGTCTTTCGTTGCTCCCGATGCCGGGTAATCCTCCAGGACGGATAGTCGAGACCCCAGCAGGCATGCTCAACGCGATCGGACTTGAGAACGTGGGCATCGACTGCTTTATCCGGGAAAAGCTGCCACTTATCGAACACTACGACACGCACGTTATCGCCAATATCCTCGGTAAATCCGTGGATGAGTTCGCCGAACTGGCGCGTCGCCTCGACCCGTTTCCTAAGATCAGTGGCTTGGAGCTGAATATCTCCTGCCCGAACATCAAAGAAGGCGGTATTCAGTTCGGCCATAACCCGACGATGGCTTCTCAGGTCGTCACAGCGGTAAAGCGCGCTACCACAAAACCGGTTTGGGTCAAGCTGTCGCCCAACGTGACCGACATTACCGTCGTCGCAAGGGCCTGCCAGGAAGCCGGGGCAGATGCCCTGACCCTCGTGAACACTTTTGTGGGAATGAGCATCGATGTCAACAAGCGGCGTCCGATGCTCTCGAACGTGACGGGAGGGCTTTCCGGCCCGGCGATTCGCCCTTTGGCCGTCCGCCTGGTTTATCAGGTTGCCCGTGCAGTAAAAGGCATACCGCTGGTGGGAATCGGTGGAATCATGTGTGCCCGCGATGCGCTCGAGTTCATTATCGCAGGGGCTACGGCAGTACAGGTTGGAACGGCGAATTTCACCGATCCCCTGGCGGCCTTAAAAGTCATTGACGGGCTTGAAGAATTTTGCAGGAAGCAGGGTATTTCGGACATTCGTGAACTCATCGGCTCAATCAGTGACTGCGAAGGTTAACACGGATCAGAATGCATAGACTCATTGTCGCCCTGGATTTTCCGCACCAGACACGGGCAGTCGAGTTGGTTAAGACACTGGAGGGACTGCCGGTCTCGTTTAAAGTCGGCCTGCAGTTGTTTACTGCTGCCGGACCTTCGGTGGTTCGTGAGATTCAAAAAAAGGGGGCCGACGTCTTCCTCGACTTGAAGTTTTTCGACATTCCGAACACCGTCGCTCACGCGGCCGTGGAGGCAGGTCGACTGGGCGCGAAAATGCTCACTTTCCATTGTTTGGGCGGCGAGAAGATGCTCCGGACGGCACGCGAAACCCTGGAGAAGGCTTCGGCACAAGAGGGCTTTCCGATGCCGATGCTGCTCGGAGTCACCGTATTAACGAGCTTTGACCAGGCAGCCCTCGCTTCCCTGGGCATTGATCGTCCGCTCGAATCGATGGTTTGCCACTTGGCCGGAATAGCAAAACGCTCCGGGTTTCACGGACTTGTCTGCTCTCCGCGCGAACTGACAACGCTCAAGAGCTCCGGGCCAGCAGGCCTTGTTTTGGTGACTCCCGGGATACGGCCGGAGCAGGCGCCAACAGATGATCAGGCACGCGCCGCAACAGCGAGGTATGCTATTACCAGCGGCGCCGACTACCTTGTTGTCGGGCGGCCAATTACTCAGGCCGCCAATCCGCGACAGGCGGCCGAACAACTGATTCAGGAAATAGAGGACGCGAGAACGGAGCGCTCATGAAAAGGGTGATGCTTGCCGGTTTGATTTGGTTGAATTTCTGCTTTATAGCTCCCGGACAACCTGGGGAGCAGAAGCCGTTAGAACAATCTCGTTGCCATTGCTTTATTGACTACGAAAATATCTGGACGTTCGAAATGGTGCAGAACCAAGAGGGGAAAAAAGTTCCCATCCTTAACATCATTACGTTTACCCCGGGGCAATGGGAAGTTCGCCCAAATAATGTCTTGATTTTCAATAAAAAGAACAGGCCCGCCCGGGTGGAAAAATTCTCTCTTGACACCGGAATCGCCGAGGAACCGTACATTTCTAATACCCTGAAAGTCCTGGGGAATGGGTTTATCGGAGTCGATCTGGTCGGAAACTTCGAAGACCATGGGGAGCCAACCAAGGTGCAAATTGACCTCGGTGACAACCGATTTGAGCTTCAACCCGTCGACTGCCTCGAATTCGAGATGCTGGCCGAACAAATAAACAAGATCAACGTCGACAGCCCCAAGATAAAGGAAGATTTCGACATCCTGAAAATCCAGCACATGGGGAAGAAAAGCCCCAAGCCGCGAGCCGGGCGATAAGCCGGGAACCTTTTGCGAACGGGCAGCAGCCAGGAACTCACCACAGATAATTCTGGCTCTGGCGGCGGGCGCGGGTCACAATCCGGATGATATAGTCGCGGGTAGACGGGAAATCAATATTGTCGATCAAAGCGGAGGTCGGGTCCAGATCGGCGGCGGTCTTCCAGCGAGCCACACGGGATTGGCCGGCGTTGTAACGCGCCAGCCCGCAAATCAGTGTGTCGCGGGAATCGCGATACATGTCAAAGGAGTCCCTCAGATACCAGCACCCAACCTCGATGTTGTGCTCCGGGTCCAGGAGTCGTTTTGGATCGTAAGGCAGGTCACTCCTCCGCGCCCAGAACTCCTGGCCAACGCCGGGCGTAATCTGCATCAGCCCGATTTCGCCCCTGCTGCCCCTGGCATTCGGATTAAAGTTGCTTTCCTCGTAAATTACGGCTTTGACGAGATGAAAGTCCAGGCGGTATTTCTCTGAGTACTTCCTGATTAGATCGTCGTAACGGGTGGTTCTCCAATGAGCGAAGCCGCCCCAGCCTGCCACCGCCGCCAAGACGCCGAGGATAACCCACTTCCTCACGTTCAGCAATGTATCACGAAACGAGGTCAGTTTTGGGAGTTTTGGGACACAATCAGGGAACGACAACTTCAATGCCGCGCGGGAAGATCGAGAAGGCAGCCGGCAGACGACCGACCAGTTCGCCGTCCATCTGCACGGGTAGTTGCGTGCCTGTCACCCGGATGGTACGCGCTTTCCGGTACACGACGTCCGGGTAGTCACGCAGGTCGCCGCAAAGCGCGCCCCAGAAGTATTGCACATACCGCAGTTTGCGATGACTGGTGAACACGCAGACGTCAAGAAGATCATCGGCGATGTTGGCGTCGGGCGTTATACGCAGGTTTCCGCCGTAATTGCGCGCATTGCCAATAATGGCGGAGGTCCCTTCTATTAACTCCCGGGCCGCCTCGACTTGTATCATCTGCGGTCGGTAGTGAATGAAAGTCTTCAGTCCCGCGCACCAGTAGGCGCCCTCACCTAAAACCCGCTTCAAGCGCAGGTTCAGGGAAGCCACCACCGACGCGTCGAAACCTATGCCTGCCATCAAATGAAAGAAGTGGTCGTCGGAGCACCCGAGGGAGATGCGGCGACTCCTCCCCTGTAGAATAATTTTGATCGCCTCCTCGAGGTTTAGCGGGATGCCGAGTTCGCGCGCAAGAACATTCGCCGTGCCGGCGGGTAATATGGCGAGTCGCACGGACTGTCCGGCCGCCTGCTGAATCGCATGATGAATGGTGCCATCCCCACCGTACACGATGAGCAAGGTTTTGTTGCGAAAGTCGAGCTGGGGCGAGGCTTCGAAGCCGTGCCCCACGACCACAGGCTCGCACCGGATTCCAGCCAGGCAGAAGCGGTTGCACAGGCGCTCCAGCCCTTCAGGTGAGAGGTACCGCCGACCGGCCGATAGGTTACAGAGAAGAATTGCATCATTCATCCAGTCATTAGGAAGGCAATCCCCATGCCGTTATTACACGGAAGTCCACCGAGGCCAGTGGAAAGGGTAGGCCTTAAATCGAACGATTCACTTCGACCGGAGAACGTTCGATCGAGGCCGCCTGAGGCGGAACTACAAACAGTTTGTAGTACCGGCTTTAGCCGGGCCTTAAATCGGTCAGATAGCACCACCTGAGCGCTGAGCGAACTGCCCGGCTAAAGCCGGTACGACGACCTTCGGTTTGCCTCGAGCCCTTACCCGGCCGAAGCAATTCGGTTGAAATACGGTTGCTGTTCCGGAATGGCGGCCAGCCTCGTAGCTAACGAGTCGCGAATACGCCGGAAAGGTTCGGCATATTTTGCCGGTAACGGCGCCTCGGCAGGCGCTGACTTAAGCTCGGTAAGCGGATTCAGGTAGCG
>DAOTAI010000593.1:0-2540 GCA_035593865.1 Acidobacteriota bacterium | reverse complement strand
GTGTCCGCGGGAGATGTGGGGCCAATACAGGCGCCCAGCGGCAATTTGGCGATCTACCACACTCTGGGCCGGTCGCTTGGCTTGGAAGCAGCCAGCGTGGCGGTTCGGCTGACGATTGCAGAACCCAGTCGGAGTATTCTGAACGTTGTCGAGTCAGGCGCCCCCCTGGCCGTGTACGCCGAGAACACTGCCGAAAACAGCCAGCGGCTCGCGGTGTGCGAGGCCAGCATTGATTTGCCATTGAAGGATTTCGGCGACCCACGAGAACTCAGCCAAAAAGCATTTGAGCTGAAACAGGAGTTGGTGGCGGAGCGCGAGAAGCGGCAGGATTCTGAACGTGTGCGCGTTTTGAACGCTCTGGCGACACAGGCCACCATCAGGGCGGAATTGGCCAGAAGGCATGCTGGTTCAAAGACCCTGCAATGGCAGATCCAGGCGATCAGTATAGGACCGGGAGTCCTGGTCGGGGTGCCGGGGGAACCCTTCGTAGAAATAGGTCAAGAAATAAGCGCCGCTTCTCCGTTCCGCCATACGCTCTTCTCCGGTTACACAAACGGGGGATTTGGTTATTTGCCGACAGCTTCCGCCTTTGAAGAGGGGGGGTATGAGGTTGAGACTTCACCTTTTGCGCCTGAGTCGGCACGTATCTTGGTCCGTCAGACGTTGAGGCTGCTCAGACAGATGGCAGGATCGCGGGATGGCGTCGAAACGCGCAAGATCGGATAACAAGCTATGATTCTGACCGGACTGGACATCAGCGTTTTTGCCCTGTACATCGTTGTCGTCTTGGGCCTCGGCATTCTGGCAGCTAGCCGGGTCGTGACCACCAAGCGCGACTACTTCCTCGCCGGCGATCGGGTCCCCTGGTGGATGATCGGCGGCAGTATTGTGGCATCGAATATCAGTAGCCACCATTTCGTTGGTGTGATGGGGCTGGCATACACCATCGGATTTGCGGCCATGACGGTGGAATGGGGCGCTATCCTGATCGGCTTCAACGCTCTTCTTTGGGTCTTCCTCCCGTTTTACCTGCGCAATGGCTTCTACACAATGCCTGAATTCCTGGAAAGGCGTTTTAGCACTGCAGCTCGAACGGCGTTCGCCGCGCTGATCCTGTTTACTTATCTCTTCGTGGAAATCAGCGCAGTACTGGTCCTGGGCGCACTGGCCATCCACAGCCTCTTTGGAATCAGCGTGATTTGGAGCATTATCGCTTTGGCGGTCCTCACGGGAGTCTACACGATCACGGGGGGCCTTCGCGCGGTCATATGGACCGAAATGCTGCAGCTGGGCGTACTGCTGGCTGGAGGTATCATCCTCTCACTGGTGACCATTGATCGCGTGGGTGGATTAAGCGGGGTGATGGCAACCTCTGATGAGTGGAAACTGTTTCTTCCGGCCTCCGACAAAGCCTTCCCCTGGACCATGTTTCTCGGCGGAGTCACCAGCATCAGCATTTTCTACTGCGCCGCCAACCAGTTTATTGTGCAACGTGTGCTGGCTGCCAAAGACGAATGGCACGCCCGCATGGGAGTCGTGTTCACCGATTACCTGAAGTTCTTCATGCCCATGATCATACTGGTCCCCGGTCTTATGGCGCGCAAACTGTTTCCGGACTTGGAGCGTGGCGATCTTGCCTTCCCCACTCTGGTCGCCAATCTCCTTCCGCCGGGCCTGGTCGGTCTTGTTCTGGCCGGTTTGATCGCTGCTATCATGTCTCACATCTCCGGCGCCCTGAATTCGTGTACAACCATTGCCACCATCGATTTCTATTTGCCGTATATCAACCCGAAAGCCTCCGAGAAAACTGCGGTTCGCTTTGGCAAGCTGACCGGCGTCTTCCTGCTGCTGATGGGTATCGTGTGGGCTCAGCTCCTGGTCGAGCATACGGAGAAGCCGATGTTCCTGTACCTCTTTGACGCTTATGGGTACTTTGCGCCTGGAATTGCAACGATGTTCCTGCTGGGTATCTTATGGAAGCGGACAACCAACGCCGGCGCTCTGGCGGCAGGCCTCCTAACCATCCCCCTCTCGATTGTCTTGCAGGTCCTTTTGCCTGACTGGGCCGGGCTTAACCGGGCTACCATCGTCTTCTGGTCTTGTATGGCAACCGCGGTGGTGGTGAGTCTTTTTACCACGCCCAGGCCCGAGGCTGAGATTCGTCACCTCATCTGGAACAAGGAAAGTCTGAAGCTGCCGCCAGATCAGCGCGAGAAGATGCGCGGATTGAAGAACCCGGTCTTTTGGTGGGCCTTGGTCACTGCCGCGCTCATTCTGCTCTACATTCGCTATGCCTGACAAAAGGGGCTCTTTCTGACGCCCAGCCCGGAGGAAAACTTGGACCGTCTGCCCCCTATCTATGAGGCTGGACCAAACACCGAAACGGCAAAAGGTTGCCTATTGCTTTGCTTGAGCTCGCGCCGTGAGGGATCTGTGGGTTAATGTCCACTGAAAATCTTCCAATAGTGAAATCGCGCGATTTCCTCTTATTTTAGAGCGGCATTCCATTCGAGCCGCGGCAGGGCGAAGCCGCCGTCGAT
>DAOTAI010000592.1:0-2564 GCA_035593865.1 Acidobacteriota bacterium | reverse complement strand
GTCAAACCCCTGAGTCTCGGGATCGAAGGGACGGTTGGGGGCATAATCGTAGCTCGGGCTCAAATGCCATTTGCCGATATGCGCCGTCACATAGCCTTTCTCCTTTAGATACTCGGCAATAGTCACTTCTTCGAGAGGCAGCGCCATTCGTTGCTGCGGCGGAGCAAGCGGCGCGTACGGGTAGCGACTCCCGGGAATATAGTCGGTGATGTGCAGGCGAGCCGGGTACTTGCCCGTGAGAATGCTGGCGCGCGTCGGAGAACAGATGGGCGCGGCAGCGTAAGCGTCGGTAAACTGCATGCCCTCGGCCGCAATCCGGTCGATGTTCGGGGTCTCGTAATACCGGGTGCCGTGGTAACCGACCTGGTTCCACCCAAGATCGTCCGCAAGAATGAACAGGATGTTCCATGGTTTCCCGTTTTGTGCCCGGGCAGGAACAGGAAAGGCCGATGAAACGATCGCACCGGCCGCGATTCCTGTCAGGGCCCTTCCGGTCATCTTCAGGCATTCTCGTCTATCGATCCGCATCATCATTGCTCCCTGTCATTTTTCCACAAACTGAAAAGCGTACAGTTTCGCCCCTCGCAGCCGAAACACCAGCTGAACAGTCTTTCCTGCCAGGGCCGACAGGTCCTTTCCCAAGCCCAACCACTCGACTTCGCAGTCAGTAAAATCTCCGTTAATGTAAACCGCTTCGTCAAGCCCGCGTCCGGGAATCGGCTTCCCCGCTTCATCGAGGAACCCGACCTGGGCGTAGCCGGCCGCGTCGGTGTCGATGTTGAGGAGCAAACGGTTGCCGCGAAATACGATCGGTTTGGTTTTGATAAAAGCCTCGCGGTCATACGGGGCATCGGCCGAAACAAAGCCGTCCAAACGCTGGGATACTCTGTAAACCGCCCTCTTCGTGTTCTTTTTCCAGGAGGAGTGGTAAGCCTCCTCGCCAAAATAGTACTGCCAAATCTCGTTTCCGCGTCGGATCATGCCCTGGCCCATGTAGGCCTGGTGAATAGTGTCGCTCCCGTGTTTCCCTATTCCGACGTACGCCGGGCGCGGATAACGCTTCCAGTGAATCCCGTCCCGGCTGACCGCCACTTGTGTCTCGATCGGCCCGGAGCCCAGCCCGCGGGCCTCGTCAGACAGAGTTTGCCGTGTATTCGGCCCGTCTTCTTCATAGTGGAAGTAAACACACGGGAACGCCAGATAAGTGTCTGGCGCCCAAGGGTACTTGATGGCCTTGGGGACATAAATGTCCGTACCTACCGGGTCGAGCGCCGAATCAGGTCCGAAAGCGATCGGAAATTCCACCCCGAAGCCACATGGAGTGAGCGGCCCGTTATCCAGATACCAGGGAATCAAAGGCCTGAGCCGCTTGCTCTCCGCAATTTCAAGAGTCTCGGCTCGAGTCAGAGGGGTAAAAGGCCAGGGCTTAAGAAGCCGATCGGTTTCCGTACGCACGAATTCCCGCTGGGTGTCGCCGGCCGGAGTAGCCGGAAAGTCGGTGCGGTGATAACTGACATAAAGTTGGCGCTGGTCATCGTAGAAGATGTTCGATTGCGATCCGGACCTGAAAGGCAAAACCGCAATAGGGAACCGCTTGAAGGAAAAGCCATCCGGGGAGGTGTAAATATAGATCCCCTGACGGTGATAGTCGCTGATGTACTTCCAGCGCTCTTGCGGAGGCGCGTTGGGATCAATAAACACCATCCCCATGGCCGTCATTTCTGGAATGACCACATTACTCGGCTCGCCGTTGCACAGTCTCGGAGCGTGAAAATGAATCCCGTCGTCGGAGATGTGAACTCCCAGTTGATCGCCATCCACTCCGTGATAGATGCGAATCCTGCCTTCCTCATCTTCAATCACGTTGATGTGCTTGCGAAACGGCCCTTGGATGTTGTCAATGACGACCTCTTCCAGTCGCGCCGGATTCACATTAAACGTAATGTCTTTCATTTCCGCGACCAGCGCGTCGTCGATAAACAAATGCTTTCGATCCCCGAGGTTTAACGGTTCTCCCGCTGATCGCCCGGAGGCAAACAAGAGGGGCGGACCGGCCAAAAGCGGCGCCTCCTCCCCGTTGTCGCGCACACAAGGAGAGAAACTGCCGGGTGGTGTGAAGTTTGAGGAATAAAGCGCGGCGGCTGAGAATCGAAGCTCATCAATTCGCCCCGGCAATGGATTGCGCCACAGCCCATCGCGTCCAACCGTGAAATACGCTTCCTCCCCGGGTTCGAGCTGCTTCAGCGAAACGGTGACCGGTTTCTCCTGAAGCCTGCCGTCGACAAAATGTGACAAGCGCCGGCCCACCGCGGAATAAACGAAGGCCAGATGATGCCAGACGCCTTCCTCGGTCAATGCCTTCCGATCGGTCCGTAGACTCACCTTGACGGCACCCGGCTGGTTAACCAATGTAAAGGCCTGGCGTGACGCATCAAGAATGAGTGAAGTGATTCGATCGTTTTCCCCGCGCGGGCCTGCCCCGATTTCAAATACGACTCCCGCTTCGCCGGCCGGGCGCGTCGGCATGAACCAGAACTCAACGGTCCAGTCGAACGCCCCCAGGT
>DAOTAI010000591.1:0-2572 GCA_035593865.1 Acidobacteriota bacterium | reverse complement strand
CGTCCTCCGAAACTGAAAGAGTTGCTGGCGGCGATATCGACTCGATGGTGGCGCGCCTTGTTGGGGACGTAATCGAGGTCGCACTCGGGATCCGGGTAGTCTAGATTGACTGTCGGGGGAATCAGGCCGTCTCTGATTGCAAGGCAGCAGGCGGCAAGCTCGGCTGCACCACAGGCGCCCTGCATGTGACCGAGACACGACTTCGTGGAACTGACAGGCATGCGGTAAGCATAGTCGCCAAAGACTTTCTTGATTACCAGTGTCTCCGTCTTGTCCCCCAGAGGGGTCGAGGTGGCATGCGCGTTAAGGTAATCGACGTGCTCGGGCCGGACGCCTGCGTGAGCGAGCGCCATCTGGAGGGCGCGAGCTGCCTGCTCTCCGCTCGGGTCAGGGTGAGCCATATGGTGAGCATCACAGGTCATGCCAAATCCCGCGATCTCCGCGTAGATCCGAGCACCACGCCGTTTGGCGCGCTCAGCTTCCTCGAGCACCAAGACGCAGCCGCCTTCACCCATGACAAAGCCGTCGCGCTTCAGGTCAAACGGGCGAGAAGCTCGTTGCGGCTCCTCATTTCGGGAGGATAGTGCGTAGGTTACGCCAAAAGCAGCGATGATCACCGGATGAATGGGAGCGTCGGCTCCACCCGCGAGCATTACGTCTGCCTCGCCACTCATGATTCGCTCCGCCGCATTCACAATCGCTGCGCTCGAGCAGTCACATCCCGTCGAAATGGTAATGCTGGGAGCTTTCAACCCGAAGTAGAGGGAGATCTGGCCGGCACACGCGCCGGTAAAAATGGCGATACCGGCATAGGGGCTGATGGAATCGTACCCCTTCGCCTTGGTCGTGTCGTACTCCTGTGCTGCGAAGGTCAGACCCGCATAGGCCGTACCGATGGTCACGCCCACCCGGTCTTTATCCTCGCGACTCAGGTCGATTCCCGCATCCTCCACTGCCATTTGAGCAGCGACCACGCCCATCTGGGAGAAACGGTCCATTCGGCGAACTGCTTTGCGGTCCAGCCATCTTTCAGGATGAAAGTCTTTCACCTCCGCGGCGATTTTCCACTTGCAGTCCGCCTCCACGAGGATCGGACACCGGTCGACACCCACCACACCGTTAAGAAGCGCTTCCCAAAACTGCTCCAATCCGATCCCGATAGGACTGACTATGCCGATTCCAGTGATTACTGCCGAATAGCGGTTGTGGCGCATGATCATGCTCCTCAGCTAGACTGTTTGCCGAATTTCCACTTGGGGCCGAGACCGCACCGGTCGGCGCTAGTATACGAGATCCGCAAGACATTTCACCCAAGAGATTGCCTCAAGGGAAGGTGCACTTGAAAAGAGCTTCCCTTCCCTTCTGTCGACGAAACCGTGATAACACCGCCGTGATCACGGACTATCTTCTGAGAAATGGAAAGCCCCAAACCCGTGCCTCCGCTTTTGGTGGTAAAAAACGGATCAAAGAGCCGATGTCTTATCGCCCTGGGAATACCCGGCCCGTTATCGGCAATTTCAATCACCACCGCGTCGGGCGCCGTCCGGTTTAAGCGGCTGCGCACACTCAATTCGATCCTTCCGCTAGGGCCAACGGCATCGACAGCGTTATTCAAGAGATTGACCAGCACCTGCAGGAAACGCTGTTTGTCGACCCAGATCTCGTCAGTTGGCTGATAGTTCCTGATGACTTCGATTTTTTGGTCGCGGAAGCGTGGATTAACCAGCAGCACGGCTTCTTCAACAAGTTCCTCCGGGGGATAGTGGCATAGCACCGAGGGCGAAGTCCGCGCAAACGTCAACATGGTCTCAATGACCTTGTTGATCCTGTCCAGATCCTTCATGACGACCCTGCTGAACTGCTGGTGGAACTCCTCGTCATTCTTGCGTTCCGGCAACAGCTGCGCGAAAGTCCTGATAGAGGCCATGGGATTGCGGATTTCATGGGCGATTCCGGCAGCAATAGTGCCAAGCTCGACGAGCCGGCTTTTCCTCTGGACTTCTTCTTGTATCCTCCGGTAATGCAGATTGAAAGCGGTTTCACTGGCGACCCGTTCCAGGATGTTCAGCTCGGCAACGTAAAACATCTCGTGATTCTCTTTTTCAGATAACCCCAGGATTCCGACAAGTTCTTTCTGGAGAAACAGCGGCACGCACAGGGCGAGATCGAGCTCCGACAGGGCTTGCCGCAGTTTATGCCACTGAGAGGCACTTACCAGGCGAGGCAACTCATCGAGCAGAACCTGCTCGCCGCGCGACGCCAGGCGGCGAACAAGCGGCGATTGGTCCTCAATCTCCGTTTTGATACTTGAAGTCATTCCGCATGAAGCCCGGAGTACAAACTGATCGCCGACGTCGTCCCTGATGAAGATTGCGGCACGGCGTACTCCGATGGTCTGGACCGCCTGGTCCACCACCGCTTCAAGCAGGTTATCCACGGTAGCCGAGGAATTGATGCGCTCAGAAAAGGCCTGGAGGGCATCATGATAGTTGACACGCGAAGGGAATAGCCTGTCGGTGAAACGTTGAGCCGTAGGTACGACATGCGGCAATGCAACCGAAAGTATCGCGCC
>DAOTAI010000590.1:0-2585 GCA_035593865.1 Acidobacteriota bacterium | reverse complement strand
CTAGGTACCTGCTGATCATAATCTCCGGCCTTTTCTGTTTCCCCCTGATGGCTCAGGCCCCGTTCAGCTATCGAAACGACAAGTGGGAATTATCCTTTTTCACCGGTTCCAGTCACCGGGGGGATGACATATATGTAACGCCCCTGGAGGGCGGGGGGACTCGGGATGTGGGACTGAGATTTGCGTCGGGCTACCTGATCGGCGGACGAATCACCGAGAACCTGGGACAGCATTTCGGCGCCGAACTCGACTACAGCCTTTCCAACCAGCCGGTCCAATTTCGGAATCTCGCACCGTTGATCCCGGCCGTGAATTTTGATCATCGGGTCCATAGCATCGCCTACACGGTCCTGTTCTATGGACTCAAGCGAAAAAATCGGATTCGGCCCTACGCCGCGATTGGGCCGGGAATATCACTTTACGACAGCTTCGGTGACCTGGAAGGTGTTGCGGCAACCAAGGGTTTGACCCTGAAGGATCGCTGGAAAGCGGCCTTTATAGTGGGCGGAGGAGTAAAGTTCAGAGTAGGCGAGCAAGTCGGTCTAAGGTTCGACGTTCGGGACCACATCACAGGTGTTCCGGACTTTGGCTTTCCGGAACGTGGAACTGCACAGGACCCGGGGTTCCGTCCCGAAGGACAATTACATAACTGGCAGTTTGGCGTCGGCGTGTTCTACAGTTTCAGCGGTCGCTAACCGCCCTGAAGCCGAGCGCATGGAGACTGCCTCGTCAAATGGAGTAGAGTAACGGGAGTGAGATACTTCGGCAGTCTCCTGATCGCGCTTAATTGCCTGGTTTTCGTTCTTGCCCAGGCGAGAGACGACAATTTGCGCGGGCCGGCCTTCATGGCCCAGGCTCAAAAAGGCTTCGAGCAGATCTATAGCCTGGATTACGACGACGCCTTTCGCACTTTTTCCAACCTGAAGTCACAGTATCCTCGCCATCCGGCGCCTCCTGTTTACCTGGCCACCGTCATCTGGCTGAGAGAGCTCTTCGAGCGCAACGAGCTGAACCTTGATCATTTCATTGCACCCGGCTACTTCACACAACCTTCGCCACAGAAAATGGCACCTGCGGACCGCAAGCTTTTCATGGACTATCTGAAGGAGTGCGAGACTCTGTGCCGCGCCATTCTGGACAAAGATCCCGATAACATCGATGCTCGGTATTTCCTGGGGAGCATGTATGGGATTCGTGGTGCGTTCGCCATTACGATCGACCGGAGCTACCGGGAGGCCTTCTCAAAAGGAAAGAAGGCTTACGAGCACCATCTGAAGATCACCGAAGAGGATCCCAGCTTTAACGACGCCTACATGAGCGTGGGGCTCTATGAATACATCGTCGATAATCTCCCCTGGTACATAAAGTGGATCGCGGTCATGGTGGGTTACAGGGGGAGTGAAGAGCGCGGATTCGAGTATCTGAACAGGGCGGCTGAAAAAGGGATATATGCTGCGGACGACGCGAGAGTCTTGCAGATGGTGTTGTACGTCAGGGAAAAGCGTTTTGATGAAGCACTGAACAACGTTCGAATCCTCCGTGATAAATACCCCAGAAACTTCGTTCTCCACATTAATCAGGCTTATATCCTAGAGAAAATGGCTAAGAAAGATCTGGCAGCGGCCGAGTATCGGCAGGTCCTCCATTTTGCTGAAAGCCAAAAGCCCAACTATCAGAAAATACCGCTTCCCAGCTTTCGCTTGACGGCAGCCAGAAAACTGCTTAGCCTGGCCGACTACGATTCAGCCCTCGTCCAGTTTCAAACCGGGATGAACCAGCCCGGGCTGCCGGAAGGGCAAAAGGCGTTGGCCCATTTGGGCGCCGGACAGGCACTAGACGCCCTGGGGCGTCGCCAGGAAGCGATCAGACAGTACCAGGCGGTGCTGGAGTTTCCCGAGATCGACGACTCGCATTCCAAGGCCAGACGGTTGATTTCACGTCCTTATAACGGGGCAAAGTGACAGGCGTATGGAGATAAAACAGATTTCGCAGGATGCCTTGAGAATGGCCTGGAAAATGATCGATACCATCTTCGATCAATACAGAATTCCTACGAGGGAGCAGAACGTCCTGTTAACCGCCGTCACGGGAATTGCCCTCGATGACCTGGTGAAGTCAGACGTCGTTAGGTTCAAGAAGGCTTTGCCTCCGATGACCATTCTCCTTCTGGACGGACGATCGGTGCGAACAAAGGCGGCCAGGAAAACGCGTTTGGCCCTGAAAACTGAACCGGTGCCCGAAGACATTGATCGGGCTTTTGAATGGGTCGAGAAGATCTTTGACAAGTACAACCTGACGGAAGAGGAGCGCGCCACGCTTTATACCGCACTCCCCTGCGTCGGTCTGCATACATTGGCCCAATATGTCGAGTGGAAACAACCGCCGCCTTTCACTGAACTAGGCGAGGCAGGCGAGTAACCACGTAGCGGCGGTCGTTCGTCACGCAGATCTGCGTGCGGAGCGGTTCAATGTACCGCAAAAAATCCCGGCACCATACAGCCGTGATTGATTGCAGTTACTCCGCTGTTACTTCACCCCCTTGAACATCGCCAGGATTTTCAAGGCGTTTTTGTTGTAGATTTTCT
>DAOTAI010000589.1:0-2598 GCA_035593865.1 Acidobacteriota bacterium | reverse complement strand
CCGGTCCTGATCACTCCTTCCCGGATGCCCTCCGCCTTGGGGTTGCGAACGGCTGCCTCAGTCGGCGCGAAGAGGAGGGAGGAGAGATGGTCCGTCATGACCCGGTTAATTTCCTCCGGCATACGGCGGTTGAACGAACGAAGGCCGGCTTCGACATGGGCGACAGGAATATGGAGTTTTGCCGCGCAAAGCGCGCCGGCGAGCGTTGAGTTCGTATCGCCGTAAACCAGGACCACGTCCGGCTTCTCTTTTTCGAGCACTGGCTCCAAGGCCTCGAGCATTCGTCCCGTTTGGGCGCCGTGACCGCCGGAGCCGATGCCAAGGTGATACGCCGGCGAAGGGATCTTCAGGGCTTGAAAGAAGACGTCGGACATCGCCGGGTCGTAGTGCTGGCCCGTGTGGACGATTCTCTCTTCGATTCTGGTGCCGTCGCCGCTGGCGTTCAGTGCGGCGATGGCGCGGCTGACCATGGCAGCCTTAATGAACTGCGGCCTGGCGCCGATGACAGTGATGACTTTCGTGGACACAGGGAAAAGCGAAAAAGACAGAGAAAAGCAGTGAAAAGAAAGAGAATCAGGATCTGCACCGGTCGGTGCGGACCTGACTCTCCAAACTTACTATCTTATCAACAATGGACGCCTTCGATTCTGTCGGCGTAAACATTGACCAGCTTGTGTTCGGGAAGAAATCCCGCGATGTGAGGCCACGTGCTCTCCAAGTATAGGCTCAACTCTTTGGCCCTCAAGTTTCCCCCCGTAGATGGACGACCCAGGGTGGAGGCCCTTCAAGCATGATCGAATTGGAGAAATCTGCATCCTTCGTGATGATCACCAGCCCATGCTCGCGGGCGTACTCCCAAATCAAGGTGTCCGAGGGACTCGGGCCGAGAGTTGTGCAGTGAGAGATGGGCAAAGCGGAGCCTAGGACAACCCAACTCGGCACGTTCTCGTCGAGCAAAACCCCTTTTAGGCCACTTTCCATACATGAAAGCGGTGCTTTAGCAGTCGAGCCGAGAATCCCAGGCAGGCGAGGACATCTTCTCGTGTGAGCATTGGGTATTCCTTAAGTACGTCTTCGACGCTGTCCCCTGCGGCCAGAAACTCGATGACTGTTCGCGCAGTTATCCGGGTCCCTTTCACAACGGGCTCGCCATTACAGATGTCAGGGTTAATGATGATCCGATCCACGAGGTCTTCCATACCGTATCGCACTAGACTCTCGGCAACAATCAACCGAGAATCACGTTTATCGACGCCCTGCAAGGCGCTGTTTTTCCGCGGGTCGCGGGACTTCAAACCGGCCGCATGCGAATCGCGAAGGGAACTTGTGCGCTGGTCGGAAGTCCGTTGGCCTCCAGCAGCTCAGGAATCAGGTCCTTCAATTTATCGACCAGCCTCTCCATTGTGGACTCCTCCGTTGCCAGTCCGGGCACGTCGTCGCTGGTCGCGACCCAAACACTGGCCTCGTCGTCCCATTCAGCTCGCACAAAGAGCGGTTTCACAGCCATGTTTCTCCAGATTCCGATCCGTGGTTCGTCACTTCAGTCTATCAAGAGTTCAGCCCTTACGGGCGTCATCCGGGCGCGCTTCGCGCCCGTCAATTACAGGCGAGCTTCTTGCGCACCTCGATAACCGGTCTTTAGGCCGACTTCAAAACCGCTTGCAGGCGGCGGCGTAACTCGGCCAGTTCCTTCGATTTGAAGGAACTCTTTGTCTTTTCCAGGACGTGGATCGCGTCCCGGACAGCGTCTGTGAGTGAAACGATGCGAGGACAGTCGAACAGGTGGCACACCGTCCGTCCCCGATCTTCGACCGTGAGCGTCTCTGTCACGTGCTGGATGTCGCGTAGAGCCGCTGCCGCGTTCTTCAATGCCTGTTCGAGAAATTCGCCGACCGAGATCGGCTCTGCGCCGCAGGTGGCTTGGCGATCAGGCGCCAGGAGGACGGAAAGTCGGGCTATGTCCACCGCCTTGCGAGCCCGGTTGCAAAGTGTGATTGGGTTGCAGGGCGCCATCAGCCACTCGACAGAGGGGCGCTCGAGCAAACACCCCAGAGACGGCAGGACTTCCGGTTCGGAAACCAGGATTAAAGGGAAGGATTGCTCCAAGTCCGCCAGTTCCGTCATCCATCGAAGCTCGGAATCAAGCGGCGAGGACAAGCGGGCGATTAAGACGTGGTAGCCGGTCGCGAGCAGATCCTTGGGGGCCAGTCCGTCGAGGACCAGCTTCCCGCAGACAAATCCTCCACGCGAAAGCTCGGCCAACGCCAATTCGTCAATCGCGTTGCCGTTATTTTCCAGTACTGCGATCCGTCCCGTCAGCATCCCTCACAATATCCCGGGCCGGTTCGCAAGTTGAACTTGGTCAAAGTTCCTTACTCCCTCGCCCCCAAAAAAACGGCGATCCGCTCCAATGCCGACTACGCACAGTCGCTGTTTGCCAGTCGTCGTTTCAACTCAGCGGGCAGATGATAGTGCGAGGGGGTACAGGGTTGTCAAGACTTTCAACCACCGAGAAAGGCAGAAAAAGGCAGAGAAACGCGAAGGAAGACTCTGCGGTTGCGATATCATTCACCGCCATGTCGAGAAAGAAACTAATCA
>DAOTAI010000063.1:0-15877 GCA_035593865.1 Acidobacteriota bacterium | reverse complement strand
TCAAATTCGCCCAGCGTTACACCGGGTTCGGCCCGGGCGACACGGCTTTCCGGATCCACCTGGACCGATTTCATCCGGGTCAGGTCAAGCATCAGGCCGCCGTCACAGACCGCATTTCCAGCGATGTTGTGGCCTCCTCCGCGCACCGAGAGCAGCAGCGAATTGTTGCGTGCAAAGTTGACCGCCTCACGGACGTCCGCCGTCCCCATGGCCGTTACGATCAGCCCCGGGCTTCGGTCAATCATCGCATTCCATATCGTCCGGCATTCGGTAAAACCATCCTCTCCGGGCTGGAGCAGCCGCCCACGCAGCCGCTGAGCAAACTGCGTCACCCGGGCTTCCGAAAGCCCGGTCTTCTCTCCCGACAGGGTCGTTACTTCAATTTGAGGCATACAATCCCCCTTCCTATTTCTTCCTCGAAAAAATTGAGGCGGGTTTACGTGTTATTCAACTTATATCGTTTCTTAACTTCCTTATCAAATGCTTTTCTTCGGGACCCACCTACGGGGAATTGCACCATTTTCAAATGCTTCTCGGAGAGACGCTGGCAACCGCCCGCCTGGATAACTTCCTCGAAACACAAGTCATTCGGCAACGTACTTAAGTAACGGAAGAATTAAAGGGAGTTTCGGCATGTTTCGATTTGTGTGGCTAACCATTGCCAGTCTGTCATTGATGCTGCTCGGCGGTGCAGCCGACAGCCTCGGCGCTCAGGCGGACAACACTGGCTTTAAGAGCTTCACGCGGTTCAGCGTGATGCCCGGCGTTGATTTTTTTGCGTCAAGCCGCCAGGACATCCTGGCTTTTCAGGAACCGATCGCCGAAACCCGGGAGCGTCTCGCCTCCCTCCTTGGAACTGAACTTCCCCGGGGCGCGATTTTCGTGTGTTCCACGCTGGCTCAGAAGGACGAGGTCTACGAACCGCGAGCCGCGAAGATGGGATACAAGTGGACGCTCACAGTTCTGACGCCGCAGGCGCGGAGCGAAGAAATACGGGCCCGAATGAAGGCCCAGATGGGTGCTGATATACCAGCGGAACGGCTCCAGCGATTTCAATCCAGATCACGCGAGATGCAAGGCCGGTTTGAGGCCGGACTCGCTCGCGCCGCTGCTCGCCAAATGGCTTACGCCCTTTTGCAGGTCACCCAGGCGCCCGAGAAGGAGTTTCGCTTCTCACGCGTCGATGACATGGGAAGAAGCCCCCTGCCCGACTGGCTGGATATCGGTATTGCCGCTTACGCCGTCGGAGACTCGGGGAATGTCAGGTTTCTGGAGGAACACCTTGACGAGACTTTTCCACTTGAAGATCTCCTGACGATGGCGCGTCCCTTTGTTGCCCCAGGAACCGACATGGGTAGCGCCCCAGTCATGGTCTTCCGGAGGCAGGTTCCCGGCGGCACAGACGGTCCGAGTGGCGAGCAAGCGGCAGGTGTTCCGGCCGGCGATCAAACGAGCGGCGCTCAGCCTGCCCGGCCCCTGGGCGGGCAGTTCAACTTACCCAAGGATCAACTGGACCGCATGCTGTTCGACAATCAGGCTGCCAGCATTTTTGCTTATCTCGTTGAAAAAGCGGGAATCGACAAGGTCAAACAGTTGATTGCATTGGCCGGCAAAGGCGAAGACGGCTTCGAGTTCATAACAGGGCCCGATGTCATGGGGCCCGACCTTGACAAAGTTGAGCAGGAATGGGTTGCCTGGGTGAAAACTCGAAGACCCGAAGGCGGACCTGAGTTTCCCCGGAGGACTGACAGGCAGGGGAGACCCGGACGCAGCAGGCAATAAGCGATGAAAGAAAACACTCCGGCTTGCGAAGCAATGGAATCGACCATGAACAGCAGAAAGTGGAGAAGTCGAGTTCTGGCCCTTACCCCCCTACTCGTACTGCTGGCCTGCAGCGTGGCCGGGCAGCAGCCAAGCGGGAATTTGCCCGAAACAGAAGAGGTGACGGTCACCCCCGTCACTGGGGATGTCCTGAAAACCTTCTTCATCACCGGGGAACTTCGCGCACAAAGAGCCATTCAGATTTCGGTTCCGCGGATTCGCAGTGGCTTCGCGAGTCTGGTCACTTTCCTCGCCCCCGAGGGCGCCCAGGTTAAAGAGGGAGAGCGGTTGGTGGAATTCGATTCTTCCACTTTGATGAGCCAGCATTCGGAAGCGCAACGGAAGCTGGACGAAGCGAAGCTCAAGATCGAGAAGAAGAAAGCCGACCTCGAGGTCCAGCGAGCCGACCTGCTCAATGCCGTCGCCCAGGCAGAGGCCAACCTGAAAGTGGCCGAGCTGTACGCCCGGACCCCAGCCGAACTTTTGGCGGCAAACACCTACCAAAAGTATCAACTGGACTTGGAGAGGGCGCGCCTTGCCTTGGAAAAAGCCAAGGAACAGCTCGAGAATTTCGAGCGAAGCGTTTCTACTGAAATGGCGCTGGTTGAGATTGAACGGGCACAGGCCGAGCTCGATCTGAAGAAGATTGAAAGCGATCTCTCGCTGCTCGCCATCAACGCTCCGCAAGGCGGCATTGTGGTTTATGGTGACAACTGGGCAAACAATCGCAAGGTCCAGGTCGGCGACAATCTCTTTCCAGGCATGCCGGTCGTCGAGTTGCCTGATCTGTCCAGCATGCAGGTTATTGGATACGTTTACGATACGGAACTGAGTTTTCTTTCGAAGGGGATGAGGTGCAGCTTCTCCCTGGATGCTTTGCCCGGAACCTCTTTTGAGGGAACGATTGTTTCGCTCACAAGCGTGGCCAGCCGCAAGGGGTTTGCCTCGGAACACAAGGTATTCCGAGCGGTCATTGAACCCGACAGGGTCGAACCCGCCGTAATGAAACCGGGCATGACGGTTCGCGTTTCAGTCCCGGTGAAACTCGCCTCCGGTGTTATGACCGTTCCTCGTGATTTCCTCGGGCTTGACGCGCAGGGCAGATACTATGTGACCAAGAAGTCAGCCAACTCGCAAACCAGGGAGATCATCGACGTCGGCGCCTTTGGCGATGCTGTCGTAGAAGTCCGTTCGGGACTCTCCTCCAGTGATTCGCTGTTGCCGGTCCAAAGAGTGTGGGAGGATTGAAAGTGAACCGGAAGAGACTCATCTTTGCCCTGCTCACAGTTGCGGTTATTGCCGGAGTCGTACTCTCCCTGTATCGAATTCAACTCGCTTCCGCCGCGATCACCGAAAAGGATCTGGTCACCGTCGAACTAGTGGATTTCCCTGTTTTGATCACCGCGACGGGAGTCCTCGAGGCGACCAGCAGCGTCAGTATCGGTCCGCCGCAGATCCCGGGAGAATACCGCTTTCGGCTGGCCCGCATGATCGAAGAGGGAACGGAAGTCTCGGAAGGAGACTTTCTCCTCGAGTTCGATACCTCCGACACCGCCCGACGAATGCGGGAAGAGACCGCCAATCTGCAGCGAGTCCAGGAGGAATATCAGAAGAAGCGCTCCGATTTTGACATCCAGTTGAGAGAAATGAAGCTTGCAGTTGAAGAGGCCAGGGCCGATTACGGGAAGCTGGAAAACAAGCTGATGTACCAGGTCGAACTGGAAAGCGCCCTGACCGTCGAAGAAACGCGGATCCGACGTGATGCAGCGAAAAAGAGGCTGGAATTGCTGGAAGCGAAGCTGAAACACTTCGAGGAGAGCGGCCGCTTGGACCTGCAGATATCAAGGAGCAATGAGAACCATTACCGAAACCGTCTGGATGCGTTAATGGACGCCATGGAAAAGCTGACCGTTCGCGCTCCCGTGTCGGGCGTCGTCATTTACAAGCGCGACTGGAACAATGAGCCTCGCGAGATCGGAAGCAACATTTTCGCCCTGGACACGGTGCTGGAAATCCCCGATCTGGACACCATTCGCGCCAAGCTCTACGTCGACGAAATGGATGCCGGAAAAGTACAACCAGGGCAGGAAGCTTCAATCTTTGTCGATGCACTCCAGGGACGTGCTTTTTCCGGTACCGTGACTTCGGTAAGCGCCATCCTCAAGCAATTAACCTATGACCGTCCTCAAAAGGTCACGGAAGCCTTTGTCGAACTCAATAAGGATTCCGAATTTTTCAGGCAGCTGAGACCCGGGATGAGCCTGAAAGCCCAAGTCCAGGTCGGCCTCCACACAGACGCCCTGGCAATTCCATTGTCGTCTATCCAGGAGCGCGACGGGCGCTCTTTTGTTCAGGTCTGGAAGCCCGAGAAAGAAGACTGGGAGTGGCGCGAGATCACGCTGCGAACCAACGATGGACTGACTGCTTTAGTTGAATCGGGACTTCAAGCCAACGAGAGAATAAGGACAAGGCCGAGACCCTGAGGTATCGCATGAGCAAGAATTCTGACAAGAACAGATCTTTCCTGGCCGCAGGCCGTCTGGCTCGCCTGGCGGGTCTGCTGGCGATCCTCGCCATAATCGCCGTTGCCGTTATGTACAGGCAGGACTTACGAGCTCGAGTCAGCAAAGCATTTGCGGTTGCCGACGAGGACCCTGTTCCAGTGGCCCGGCTGGTCAAAGAGCCGTTTCGGCTCACAGTGCCGGCAATCGGCGAAATCGTGGGACTCGGAAGCACACCGGTGCAGACGCCCAATACTCCATCCGGCAGCTTACGGATTGCCTGGCTTATTCCGGAAGGTACTTTCGTCGAAGCCGGCGATCCGGTTGTCAGGTTCGACAGCACCGATGCCAGGTTGAATTTGGAGAAGCAGGAAAACACCTTAGCCGCCAACCAGGAACGTTTCAAGATTACGATCGACAAGCAGGCGACCGACGCCAAGGTCCTGGGACTTGATCGTCAGGACGCCGAGATGCAATACGACTACGTGATGACTGTCCTTCCGGAGGACGAGACCATCTTCTCCAAATGGGAAATCATCGAGGCAAAGATCGACGCGGGTTTCGTCAAGGAGCGAGTTAATTTCCTGGAAAACAAGGGGAGGGTCCAGAGGCGAATCGCGCGCTCCGATCAACAAATCCTGGCCATTGAACGTAACCAGGCACAGGCCGAGATGAGGGTAGCCCAACAAACGCTCAACTCTCTCGAGTTAAAGGCTCCCGTTTCCGGACTCGCCTTGTGGCGCCGCGACCGACGCCGGGAGCCGCAAGTGGGGGACGAGTCGTTCGGCGGGCAGGTCCTGGTTGAAATCGTTGATCTCAATGTCCTCCAAGCCCGGATATACGTTCTGGAACGGGACGGAGGGCACCTGGCCAAAGGGCAGGAAGTTGTCATCCGCCTGGATGCTGTCCCGGAGAAGGAGTTTCACGGCAAGATCCGGAGTGCCTCGACTCTGGCACAGGCACTGGAACGTAACTCCCCCCTCAAGTATTTCTCTTGCGACGTGGAAATAACCGACGCAGGGGCGGATCTGAAACGTATCCGGCCAGGCATGGCTCTGAAGGGCGAAGTCGTCCTGGAAAAGTATGACGAGTGTTTTGTAGTACCCGCCAGTGCGGTAACGATCAAGGACAAGAATAGTCTTGTATACGTTCAAAAGGGATCGGACTTTCAGGCTAGACCTGTCAAAACGGGGCTCAGCACCCACGGACAGGCTGTGATCGTCAGCGGCGTGGAAGACGGAGAGATTATTGCATTGCGCAATCCTTTTGAGACCCGCAAGTTGGCCCTGCCCGATTTCAGCAAAGCAGGACCCGACACCGGAGGTGGCTCCGGCCCTCGGCGCGGCATGCGCGTGGTAATCCGCTAACCAGCTATTCCGGAGATCATGAAGTTATGCTCTCAGTTGAAAGTGTAACGGTTGCCGTCAGCGACCTTACCAGACACAAGCTCCGCTCGTTCCTGACAATGCTGGGAATGATCTTCGGAGTCGGGGCAGTGGTGGCCATGCTCTCTATCGGGGCCGGCGCTGAAAAGGAAAGCCTGAGGATTATCGAAGGCTTCGGCATCCGCAATATCATTATTCAAGCCAAGGAATTCAAGCCCGAGGAGCTGAGGCAAATCCGCACGGAATCCCTCGGGCTTACCCTGCGAGACGTTGAAGCCCTGACGGCCGTTCTCAAACCCAGACCGCTGATTTCCGCAAAGAGAGTCGTAAAGACTTTCCAAGTGGCTTCCGAGACCGCCCGGGCCGACAGCCGGGTTCTTGGCGTCAGCAGCACCTATCCCGCCATCCAGAACCTGAAACTGCTGCAGGGTTCCTTCTTCTTTCCGGCCGATGAGCAGTCTAATAGCCAGGTCTGTGTACTGGGGATCGCCGCCAAGCAGAAACTGTTTGGCTTCGGTAATGTACTCGGCCGCCAGATCAAGGTCAACGACCAGTGGCTGACCGTAATTGGGGTACTGGCCGATGCCAACATTGAAAAGTCGGAGTTCGAAGGGGTTAAGATTCAGAACCCTAACAACGAGATTTATATCCCGATAACAACCGCAATAAAGAAATTCGAGGGAGACGACATTGAGAACGAACTCAATGAGGTGATCATTCAGACCCATCCCCAGGCGGATTTAAGGGAACAAGCCAGCACAGTCAACAACCTCATGTCGGCAATGCATCGATATGTGGATGACTTCTCGATCATTGTTCCTGAGAAACTCCTTGAACAGAATCAGCGAACGCAGAGCATCTTCAATATTGTCATGGGTGCTATTGCCAGCATCTCCCTGCTGGTCGGCGGTATCGGCATCATGAACATCATGCTGGCCTCAGTCCTCGAACGCACTAACGAAATCGGGCTCAGAAGAGCGCTCGGCGCCCGCAAGCTCGATATCCGCGTTCAATTCATGACTGAGGCCATCGCCATTAGCTTGTTGGGCGGTATTATCGGCGTAGCTCTCGGATACGGCATATCCCGCCTGGTCGCAGCTTACTCGGGCTGGAGTACGATCATTACCCTGGCCTCGATCGTCCTTTCTTTTGGGGTCAGTTCGGCCGTCGGGCTGATATTCGGAATCTACCCCGCCGTCCAGGCATCTAACCTCGACCCCATCGAGTGCCTGAGATACGAGTAGCCGGTGCGGCCTGACCACCCGTTAATCTGCGTAATCCGCGAGATCCGCTCTATCCGCGAGTACCAGGCCGCGGATGCACGGATCACACGGATTACGCGGATAAGCACGGCGCTCGACTTTCCACTTGACATGCGATTAGCCGCCGATATAAAAGTTAGGTTCCCCTAACTTGGACGCGAGAGTTCTTGAGATGCCAGAAACCGACAGGCTGTCGCCCAGCATGGAAATGTATTTAAAGACGATTCTCTCCCTTGAGACCGAAGGCAAACCGGTCCGCGTCCAGGCTATCGCTTCCGTTCTCGGTGTGACCAAGCCCAGCGTCTCTGGCGCCCTGCATACTCTGAAGCAGAAAGGGCTGGTGATCCAGAGAAGCTACGGCGCCGTTCATCTGACCAGCGAAGGTCGTGTAGTCGCCGAGCAGGTCAGGAAGCGCTACCAGGTTCTGAAGCGATTCTTAAACGGCGTTCTTGGCGTAGATGCGGTGAGTACCAGTCGGGAAGCATGCGAACTCGAACATGTTCTGGGCGCCGAAACGATGCAGCGACTGAACCTTTTTCTCGATTTTCTCGAACATTGCAACCTCGATTTGAATCGTGTAGTGGAACACTTTCAGCAATACCTGCAACATCGGCTGGCCGGGCGCAAATGTCCGGACTGTGAGTTGAAAGACGGACAGTGTGCAGTCCAAGCGGCCAGCAGCGGGTGATTTTTTGTGCCGCTAAAGTTAGGCATGCCTAACTTTTTTGGAGGAGTATATGAAGTACGTTGTTCCCCGTGGTTTAACGTCCATGCTCTTGCTGGTTTTCTACGCCCTGGTCCCTATTCAGGCAACCGGGCAGGATCAGAAAAGTTCCGTTAATGGAAGCGTCCAGGACCAGGGTGGGTTACCCTTGGCTGACGTCCAACTAACGCTTACAGGGGCTTCGGATTTCCAATTGACCGCGATCACCGATCAAGCGGGCAGGTTTCAGTTTCAGACAGTTCCTCCCGGAGATTACGAGATTCGCGCTGCTGGTCCCGGGTATCTGACCGTAGTCCAGAAGTTGTCGATAGGCGCCGGAGAGCCTCGCGAGGTGTTAGTAGTTCTTCCCTTGGATCCAGGTGCAAGACTCGAAGAGCGGGTGATGGTCGTCGGCAACCTGGAAACGGCGGCATCGCTTCCCGGTTCCGGTCACTACCTGGATAGCATCGACCTGAACCGTCAATTCGTGGCGTTTAGTGATATTGGACGCCAACTTCAGAAAGTTCCAGGCGTTTACGTGCAGGAAGAGGAGGGGTTTGGCCTCCGTCCCAATATTGGCATGCGGGGCACCGGCACGGACCGTAGCTCGAATATTACCCTGATGGAAGACGGCGTCCTGATTGCGCCTGCCCCCTACGCAGCGCCGGCGGCCTACTACTTCCCCGTGACCGCCCGCATGAGCGGCATTGAAGTACGCAAGGGCTCCAGCCAGATCAAGTACGGCCCAAGGACACATGGAGGCGCTCTGAACCTGATCTCCACTCCGATTCCCGAGCAATTCGAAACCAAGGGAGACTTGGTTTTTGGCGATTTTGGCACGCGCAACCTCCTGCTCACTGCCGGAAATTCGGGTCGACATTTCGGCTGGATGGGTCAGACCTACCAGATTCGATCAAGCGGGTTCAAAGAACTGGACAGCGGGTCCGATACCGGCTTCGATCTTCATGACTATCTATTCAAATTCCGGCTGAATACGGCCACCGATCGACGACATTATCAGCAACTTCAGATCAAAGTGGGACGGACACGGCAGGACTCCGACGAGACTTACCTGGGACTGTCCGAAGAAGACTTCCGCCGGACACCGTTGCGGCGATATTCCGCTTCTCAGCTGGACCATTTCCGGTCGGATTTCAGGCAGCTGCAGGCCCAGCACTTTATCCTGCTGTCGGAACGGCTCGATCTCACGACCACCTTCTACCGTCACACCTTCGGCAGGAACTGGTACAAGCTCAATAACGTCGGGGCGCCGGGGATTGCCGAAATTCTCCAGGATCCCGAGCTTCATCCTGATGAAATGGCGATTCTGCAGGGAGGCGACAGTGAGGCGGACTCCCTCACCGTCAGGGCCAATAACCGGCACTACTGGGCTCGAGGAGTGCAGAGCGTGCTGGGCATTCGCTCCGGGTTTGCCAATCTGGCTCATCAGTTCGAAATTGGCTTCCGCTATCACGAAGACCAGGAAGATCGCTTTCAGCACGATGACCGCTACCAGATGAGCGGGAACCGGATGCTGTTGACCGGCCGCGGCGCACCAGGAAGTGAGTCGAACCGGATTCATGACGCCGCTGCTTACGCCTTCTTCATCCAGGATCAGTTTAATTGGCGACGCTGGACCTTCGCTCCGGGCCTACGATACGAAAGGATTCGGCTGGAGCGAACCGATTATGCCAGAAGCGATCCCGGCCGAATCGGTCCAAGTACCCAAAGAACTAACGAGTTAGACGTTTTTATTCCCGGTCTTGGGGTAAGTTATGAGGTCACGCCCGAGGTCCGTCTCATAGCCGGAGTTCATCGAGGTTTTGCACCTCCCGGCCCCGGCAGCACCGAAGAAACCGAAGCCGAGAGTAGCGTGAACTACGAATGGGGGAGTCGATTTAGGATCCACAATTTGCGCAGTGAAGTGATTTTCTTCGTCAACCGTTACAGCAACCTTTTGGGCCGCGACACGCTGTCGTCCGGAGGAGAGGGATCGGGAGATCTGTTCAACGCCGGCAGAGTGAATGTCGAAGGGCTGGAAGCATCTCTCGAGTACGATCTTCGTGACCTTTTGCCGCTCCGCTTTGCCCTACCCGTCAGGTTTGCTTACACCGCCAGTAGAGGCACGTTCAAGAACAGCTTTTCGAGCGAGTTTGGCCCCTGGGGGGACATCACGGCCGGGGATCGATTACCCTATCTCCCGCCTCATCAGCTCTACCTGGGAATCGGCCTGGAGCGATCTCGCTGGCGTGTGGATTGGGAATCCAGTTATGTGAGCCGGATGCGGACGGTTGCGGGGCAAGGACCTCTCGACTCCAGCGAAGCAACTGATTCCCGGCTTATTCAAAACCTGACAGCCGAATATCGGCTGACCGAGGACGGGACAAGATTATTTTTCACGGTTGAAAACCTGACCGATCGTGTTTACGTTGCGGCTCGACATCCGGCGGGCCTTCGGCCCGGTCTTCCGAGGACATTCATGGCAGGCATACGCTTTGCGTTAAGCCGGTAGGCATTTTTTCCGATCAGTGCTAAAATCCGCCCGAAAATCGGGAGGGCTGATGCGGACTGTTTTGACTACTGCGGCGTTGCTTATTGGCATGTTGTCTGGTGGAATTCTTCAAGCCGAAACGATCACGGTGAAGGTCTGGCCCGACGGACCGCCCGGGGCAAGGATTTCGGCTGAATACCAGGAAGAAACCGTGTTTGACCAAGGCAAACCCCGCATTAAAAAGGTGACTGACCCGGTCCTTCTAGTTTATCTGCCCCCGCCTGAAAAGGCCAACGGGACTGCTGTAGTCATCTGTCCGGGCGGCGGCTACACCCTTCTGGCAATCGACCACGAAGGGTACGATATCGCCGCTTGGCTGAATGAAATGGGGATTGCCGGAATTATCCTCAAATACCGCCTGCCCTCGGACCAGATCATGGAAGATAAGACGATTGGCCCCCTCCAGGATGCACAGGAAGCCATTCGAATCGTGCGTCGCCGGGCGGCCGAATGGAGGATCGACCCGAATCGCATCGGGATCATGGGATTCTCTGCTGGAGGGCACCTGGCGGCGACCGCCTCAACGCATTTCGCGGACGTCACTTACACTCCGGCAGACTCCACAAGTGCCCGGCCGGATTTCTCAATACTGCTTTACCCGGTGATCTCGCTACAGCGCCCGTACGTTCATGGCGGATCCAGGAACAATCTCCTGGGTCCCGAGCCGGACGAGGCGCTCGTCGAACGATTCTCCAACGAGCGGCATGTCGCGCCCGATACGCCGCCGGCTTTCCTGGTACATTCGGGCGATGACCGATCAGTCCCGGTCAATAACAGCATCGTCTACTATCAAGCCTTGCTTGCCAACGATGTTCCGGCCGAGCTGCACATCTATCAGAAGGGCGGACACGGATACGGCTTGGCGCCACAAGGAGGCACGGAATCCGGCTGGCCAGAGGCCTGCCGCAGGTGGCTAAAAACGCGGGGCCTCGTGCAGTAGCCCCGCGCAACGGTCTACGTGGCTCGGCTGTACAGCTTCTGAGCGATCTCGTACAGCTCGGCCGGGTGGAACTCCGGCGCAAACGATTCAGGGATGTCCCCCAAATCAGGCAGCGGCCCTCCCGGCGGTGGACCGTCTACGACTTCAAGGTCGCCATCACCGGTTGGAGCCGGGCCACTCCAGATCACACCAAGCTCCTTGTAATCGTTGGGACTGAATCGGTAAAGCCGACGGTGGTTGCCGTTAGCCTCGAACTTCCTGGATTCAGGGAATTTCGAATTATCGATTTTCGGAACCGGCAGCATTTTCGTGATATTGGTTCCGGTGAGTGTCTCCAAGGCCTTGCCGTAGGCCAGCGCATGGACACCCCCGCGCACCAGCAGATAACCGATCATCTCGCGAGCCGCGGGGTTTCGGGTCATTTCGTAGACTCGTAGCTTATGAGTTCTCGCTCCCAGCTCGAGGAAGAAGTTGTGCAACAGATCCAGAATCAAGTTGCCGCTACTGAAGACGTAGTCGCCCCTCCACGCCTGACCCAGGGAATTGCCAACCATCGTGGACTGGCCACTGAAAATGAAATGGTGGGTGTTGCGGAAGTCCTTGGCAGCTTCGAGCGGCGCCGCGACCGGGTCCGCTCCGTCGGTGGACGCTCCCCGAGGCCCGTTGAGCAACAGGTTGACAGAGGCTGAAACCAGCTCGATATGACCCAGTTCCTCGGTCGCGATGTTGGCGATAAGGTCGTAGTAAGGTCGCAGCTTTTCTCTTCCGCGGAAATTGAACGACTGGTACATGTAGTTCATCAGAGTCGACATCTCACCAAACCGCCCTCCCAGCAGCTCTTGAACCGCAGCCGCGGCGTTCGGGTCAGCTTCCTTCGCTTTCGGAAGTTCGATCTGAAGTTTGTCGATTCGCAAAAACATGAAACTCCTCCTTTCTATCCGGTCGCCTGGTTTGCAACCGGTTCGAATCGTGCATAACAGCCTTTGCGATCAACTATGCAAAAACGCCGGTTCGGTTTCAGAAATGTTGGGAGACAAGTGCGGCCGCGCTTATCTGGAGACCTGGACAGTCATAGGGTATTCTATTTTCAGGGCGTTTCGACCCTTTCAATTCCAATCACCAAGGAGGTGCAGAAGCATGGCTCAAACTATGGCCAAAACCGGACCGCTCCAGGCAGACCAGGCAAAAGTAAAAGAAATCATCCGAGAGCTCACCCGTTCTTATTGGATGGAAATCGAAACCGTCCAGAACTACATCGCCAATTCTGTGAATCTTGAGGGCGTCCGTGCAAAAGAAATCAAAGAGTCGCTTGGCGACGACGTCGAGCAGGAGTTGAGTCACGCTCGCCGCCTGGCCGAGCGGATTCATGTCCTTGGCGGGGTCGTGCCGGGAAGCATGGAGTTCCGTGCCGAACAGCAGTCTATTCAACCCCCCAAGGAGAGCACCGATGTGATCTCAGTCATACGCGGTGTGATTCAGGCCGAGGACCAGGCGATCGAACAATACAGCAAGATCATCGAACTGTGTGACCAGGTGGATTGGGCGACTCAAGACATGTGCATTGAGCTGATGGCGGATGAACAAGGCCATCGACGGGAGTTCATCAGCTACCTGGCGGAGTACGATCGTGAGGAAGCCCGGAAGTTGGCAACGGTGTAAGTGCAACCGGACAGGTATCTGATCCACACACGTGATCCGCGCCATTTGCGAGTGTTGTCCCACGGATGGCGCGGATCACGCGGATAACGCGGATAACGCGAAGAGGCCTCCTTTCGGCAAAGCGCTTCTCTAGCCTCTCCGCGGTTGGATCTTTTTCGGCATAGGTACCGGATCGGCTTCCCCAGGCATAGGCGGATATTCCGGCGCGGGGATTCCGGGGATGAGATCGCTGATCTTCACCGTACCCCCGGTGATGAAGCACTGATTGGCAGCCGCGCCGACCAGCATGGAATACGCGCCGGCTCGGTGGTCCGCAGCCCGCAAGTATTTGTCGGGCTCGCGCTCCGGGTTGAAAAGGTCGTTAAGCATGACCCGATCACCGCCGCCGTGGCCTCCCTCACCGGTCCACACGTCCACCTCATAGGCAGGATCACGCAATGGATAGATGCGGATATATGTTCCTTCCGGCTTAATAGCACCTGGAACCGCCGCATCTCCGAAAACGTACACCTGCTCTTCCATCTTGTGCTCCAGCCTTCCCTTAGTGCCGTTGAAGACAACGGTGTATCCCTCCCAAGAGTTGAAGGCGTTTAGGGAGTAGCAGAGGGTAGGTCCGCCAGCATAAGTCACCAGGACATTCATGGTGTCTTCGATGTCGATTTCAGGCCGGAACACGCACTTATCCCGGTAGTAGCCGTCATACTGTTCGTTGTCCAGATAGAGCTCCTTCAACTGCGGGCTGGCAGCCAGATCCATTAAGAAGCCACATTTGTCCTTTTCCGGACAGGTATGACAACGCTCATGATGGCTCTGAAGGCCCAGGCGCCTGGCCATCTGGGGAGTGTAAAACTCTCGCTTTCCGTTGGCCTGGACCGCGACCGGGATGTCCGAGAGCCACCAGTTGACGAGATCCCAGTGATGAGAGGCCTTGTGGATCATAAGGCCGCCGGACATTTCCTTGCTACTGTGCCAGCGGCGGAAATAATCGGCGCCGTGAATGGTGTTCAGCATCCAGTGGAAATCCACGGAGAGCACTTCACCGATGGTTCCCGCCATGAGGAGGTCCTTGACCTGCGTCCGCGGAGGCGAGTAACGGTAGTTGAAGGTCACCGTGCATTTCTTGCCTGTCCTTTTCTGAGCCTCGATAATCTGACGGCACTTCTCGACGTTAGTCGTCATGGGCTTCTCGGTCATCGCATCGCAACCCAGCTCCATGGCCCGCACGATGTACTGGTGATGGAATCCGTCAACTGTGGTCACGATCACCGTGTCCGGCTTGGTGTCGGCGATCATCTTGTCGAAGTCCCTGGCGTCGTATGCCGCCGGTTCAGGCCTCCCCGACCGCCGTGCTATCTGCTGAGCGAGCTTGAGACGGCCGGCATTGGTATCACACACGGCGACCAGTTCCGCATATTGAGCAAAGGTCTCGTGCACCGCCTGCTGATACATGCGGGAACGACTGCCGACTCCCACGATGGCATAACGCTTGCGACTCCTCTCCTGCATGATCCCGAAGGCGCGAGGGGTCGACAGGGCTATGCCGGCCCCCGCTGCTGCGGATGCTTTGGCAAAGTCGCGACGCGTCATTCCCTGGCCCTTCTTCTCCGAGACGTTGTCTTTCATGGCGTTCCTCCGAACTATTTGTTGTTCGTCCATCCCGGCGTCATTATTACCACTAATTGGTTCGCTCCGAAAGATCACCGGCGACTGGTCCCGGGCGTCTGCAGGAAGATCTGGGTAAAGTAGAAGGAGCCGTCTCGGCTGCGCACCACCCCAACTCCGGTCAGGTCGTAATCCCCTTCAATGTTGGTTCTGTGCCCACGACTTTCTAACCATCCCTTCACGGCATGGGAGGCCGGGTCGTCAAACCCCTGATTGTGGCCGACATTTTCAGCAGCAGAACGATAAGGTAAGCCCGAGGCCCTCACCCTTTGACGAAAACCGGAATGGCCGAAAGACACTTTGTGCCGGGCCATGGCCGCACTGTGCGCACGCGCCTGGACGGCCAACCGTTCGCTCCATTCCAGTCGGCTCAAGCCGCGCGCAACTCGATAGGCGTTGATCTTTTCGTAAATCGCTCTCTCCAAACGCTGTGGATCTGTGGATCGATCCGGATTCGACAGGAGTATCGTGCAACAGAAAACCAGTAAAACAACACGCATGCCAGTAAAGATGACGACAACCGGGCAGGTTGTTCACAGGATAAGGACCCCAAATGAAATTCGCCTCGCCTGGCCGTCCTTTCCCCCGTGTGGCACGCCTCCGGGGTGTCACGATCTATGATCATGTATAATAATGTCAATTAACAAAAGCCTATCTCCGTATCAGTAAACTCCGATTCTCCGAACGGGTGTTTCGTGTCCACAAGGTCATTTTCATCGTCGCTTTTACTTGCGATGGCTCTTGCTTCGGGCGTCCTGGCCCAGGAAGTGCGGGACAACAAGGCCTTACGCGAGGAGGAATCGGTCGACTACTACAAGAAGTGGTTGAAGGAAGACGTCGTCTACATCATCACCGATGAGGAGAAAAGCGTTTTCGAGAAGCTGACGACCGACGAGGAGCGCGAGAGTTTCATTGAGCAATTCTGGCACCGGCGCGATCCGGACCCCAGGACGCCGACCAACGAGTTCAAAGAGGAGCACTATCGCCGAATCGCCTATGCAAACGACCACTTCACGAGCGGCGATCGCGGTTGGATGACCGACCGGGGGCGGATCTACATCATCCACGGACCTCCGGACTCAATTGAATCCCGGCCCAGCGGCGGCTTCTATCAGCGCGAAATGAGTGAAGGCGGCGGTATGACCTCGACTTACCCGTTTGAACGCTGGCGTTACCGACATATTGAGGGCCTGGGGGACGACATCGTCCTGGAATTCGTTGATACGACCTTTACCGACAAGTATCAGCTTACCGTCTTTCCCTGGGAAAAGGATGCCCTGATGCAGTTTCCAGGCGCCGGAAAAACGCTGGCCGAACAAATGGGTTTGGCCGACAGGGGTGATCGTCCGGGACTCGCACCCGGCGCCGGTGCTCATGGAGGAGCAAATCCGAA
>DAOTAI010000588.1:0-2601 GCA_035593865.1 Acidobacteriota bacterium | reverse complement strand
GGTGGCTGTCGAAACGCCGGCCTTCTTGGCCACTTCGCGAATGCCCATGTGCTGCTCCCCCTTGCGGACTACAAGTCGAGTTCTCACTGCGCGGCGAAGGTCGAACAGCCTCCGCCCCATCTCAACATCAGAATTGTACGGAAAATTCTTGCTTTGTCATTGACCTCGTGTTGTAATCGTTTTCCAACGAGGGAAACCCGTGGGGTTAAGATCCGTAGCAACGGGGCGGGAGCAACAAACCTACTCAATCAAACCGGAAGGGGGAACTATGTCTTTTCGGTACGGCTGTTGGTGGGCTGTGCTGTGCCTTGGAATGGCCCTTTGCGTGCCGTCTGCGCCCGTAGCGGCGCAAACGGTAGGAGCTTCCCTGAGTGGGACAGTCCAGGACGCCACCGGGGCTGTCATTCCAGGTGTTGAATTGACCCTCATCAATGAGGGTACGGGGGCAGTTTCGACCTTCGTTTCCGACGAGGCGGGACGCTTTTCTTTTCAGAACCTGGCACCTGGAGCGTACGAGTTGCGAGCCAGTCTGCCCGGGTTCAAGGAGTATGTGCAGTCGGGAATCCAGCTGCGAATCAACCAGAAGGCACGGCTCGACGTTGTGATGGAAATTGGAGAAGTGACGGAGACCATCGAGGTCGTCGGCCAACCTCCGCAGCTCAATTTCGAAAACGCGACGCGGGAGGAAGGAATCGATCCGGACACGTTGCAGAAACTGCCGTTGCTGGTTTCCGGGACGGTTCGCTCCTCAGCGGCCCTGGCCGTGCTGATTCCAGGCGTCACGACGGGCGGCTCCAACAATCCTTATGATGCACGCTTTAATGGGAGCGTTGTCTCCGGTGACGAAGCGATCGTGGACGGTGTCACGATGCAGCAGGGGACGATGAGCCAGAGCGGCATGATTTCCATTTACCAGGACTTCCCGTACTCGCCGGACATGATCAGTGAGATCAAGGTGCTGACCTCGAATTACGAACCGCAGTATGGGGGAACGGCGGGAGCCACGATCATCGCCGAAACGCGATCAGGTACCAACGAATTCCACGGCTCAGCCTTCTGGTTCCACCGGAACTCGGCGTTGAATGCCAGCGCCTTCGACCAGGAGCGTCCGTTCAACCTACAGCACAACTTCGGGGCCAATATCGGGGGTCCCGTCAAACTGCCCGGCGTCTGGTCGGATAAGATTCAGACCTTCTTTTATTTCAACCACGAGCAGTTCCGAATTAACGGGGGCGCGACGGCTCCCATTCTGTCGGTTCCCACGGTGAAGAACCGACAGGGGGACTTCAGCGACTGGGTCGACCCACAGGGGAACCTGATTCCGATCTATGACCCCATGACACTGCGCTCAAACCCAAGTTATGACCCGACCAAGCCGCGGGGTGCGGACAACCTGCCTTATCTCCGGGACCAGTTTATGGGGTGTGACGGAAACAGTCCCAACGTGATTTGTCCGGACCGCTTCGCCAACTCGCTGGCACTGGCCTACCTGCGGCACTTGCCCGAACCGAACCGCCCGGGGATTTTCACGAATTACCAGGCGCCACCCGTTCCCGACATCATCCTGGCCAACACAAAATATTATTTTTGGCGCATCGACATGAATATCGGAGACAGAGATCGGGTTTACTTTTCTTCCTGGAGTCAATGGGCGCCGAAGAATGAGAACACGACGCTGCCTCTGCCGATCTCCAACGAACTGTATACGGATCCACAGAATTCTTGGGTGAACCGACTCAACTGGACACATACGTTTTCACCAAGCCTTGTCACTCACTTCGCCGTGGGCTACCTGAATCGGAACGAGGGATACGGTTCGTTGAACGAGGCCTACGTGGATGAGTTTCCAAAGATTCCGGGTGTAGCGGCGTATACGCATGTTCCCGTCATCCAGTTTAGCGACGGCTATCCGACGTTGAGCACAACCAACGGGCCCGGCATTCTTAACAAGACGACGCGACCGACGATGGCGGGAAGCACCTTAACCACCTGGGTTAAGGGCGATCACGTTTTCAAATTCGGCATGGAGTATCGGAACCTGGGGCAGAACTTCCATGACAATACGAATAATGCCGGAACTTTCGGTTTCGGACGCGGACCTACCGGATTGGCCGGTATCCCCAGCGGTAACCCGATCGCCAGCTTCCTGCTGGAGCAAGTCGGCTGGGCCAACGTCACCTTCCGCACTGTCGATGCCTGGTACGCGCGCCAGAAGGCGATTGCCGTCTTCGGGGGGGACACTTGGAAGATCACACCCAAGCTGACCTTCAACTACGGGGTTCGATGGGACGTCTTCACGCCCGCCACCGAGCTTTACGATCGCATGTCGTTTTTTGATCCGACTCTTCCGAATCCTGGTGCTGACGGTCGACTTGGCGCACTGGCATTCGCTGATGAGTTCGAAGAACGCTTCGGCCGAAACCATCCAGAGGAGACTTGGTACCGCGGTTTTGCCCCTCGGCTGGGCCTTGCCTATGCCTGGGACGACAAAACGGTGTTCCGCATGGGCTACGGAATTTTTTACCACCAAGCGTACTGTCCCGGCTGGGGCGGTTGCATGAATCTGGACGGCTACAACACTACGCCGTCCTTCTCGACGAC
>DAOTAI010000062.1:0-15913 GCA_035593865.1 Acidobacteriota bacterium | reverse complement strand
ATCGGATGGCCGTCATATCGAACGCTTACCTTCGTCATCTCGATGATCGGATTGGAGCCCAGGCCTTTTAAATGCCTTTCCTTGCCAGGCATGGGTATGCGCGAATCAGGTTTGCCAGCCGCCACGAGACTCGCCGAGAAGGCCTTCGAATTCTGAACTTTCGCCCTTGGTCCGATTGCGGCGATCCTATGAGACTGGACACAGATCAGGTGTGAAACGCCTTCCGGCAAATCCCACGGTCGTGACAAGAATAGAATCAGGCAGGGAACACGGGAGCGGCACTGCTCCTCGAGCAGTTGCCGGAACTCCGCGGCCGATTCCCTGTCCAGCCCGGCGAAGGGCTCTTCAATGACGAGCAATTTCGGTTTCTTCAACAGCGCGTCAACCAGCATGAGCTTCCGGAACTCTCCCGAGGAAAGGCTGATTATCGGACGGTCCAGCACTTCACGAAGACCGAATCGAGCCAGGATATCAGTGCTTTGGGCAGTCTCGATGCCGGAACCGTCTGACAGCAGGCTTCGGGCAACGGGGGCCAGCGCCAGTTCTGCGCTTTCCCACCGCGCCTGCAGGTAAGGCAGGCGTCTGCGGGCAGCCGCCCCGCAACTGCCGAATGTGACAACCGCCACCTGCCCGGCACGAGAAAAAGGAGCCGGCCCGGAGTGAAAACAGGTGCGAATGCTGCCTGAGGACAGCGGAACTCGTCGAGTCAAAGCATCGATCAAGAGATTCTTCCCGGATCCGTTTTCGCCGAGAATCGCCCAGTGCTCGCCCTCATTTATGGTCCAGTTCACGCCCTCCAGGCGAGGACCATCGTCCGGTCCTATAGAGACATTTTCCAGTCCGAGCAACACGATGATCCGTATGCTACCACGCCGGCAGCCGACAGGCATGTGACGGACGAAGCGACGAAGAGCACCTCCTGCGTGTGCGCAGCGCGTCTTTTATCGTGGCCAGACTTTCCGGAGTCCGGCACCGGGCACGTTTTCGCGGACGTCAATCTAAGGGTCGACGTCAATCTAAGGGACTGTCCCCAACCCCACCCGCCGCTGGGGCTCCACAACGAGCAGCAGGCACCATTCTGTTCGTAGCCCCGCCTTTAGGAGGACCTTAAATCAAAGGGTTTCCTCCAAGCGGGCCTGATAGCGAGCGAATCAAACCATTAAAGGCCCGCCGAAGCTCCTATGTAGGGCGGGACTAGGAACGGGAATGCAGCCGGGATCGCAAGTTCGTAGTACCGGCTTTAGCCGGGCAGTTGCCCAGCGGTCAACTGTTGATATTTGACCGCTTTAAGGCCCGTCTGAAGGCGGGACGGGCACGCCGGAGGCCGGAGGTGTGCCGCCAGTTGCCCGCAAATGTATATTTTCGCCAATGCCCGGTGTCGGACTCTGGAGAGTCCGACCACAATCAGTCTGCGCTAACACCCTCGATCCTGCTCCCCGAATCAACCGTGCCGGCACCATCACAGGTCCGTCAGGAGACCCAAGCCGGCTAAAACTTTGGCACTCGGCTGTATCTCGTTGTAAGATTCCGTGGAAGAGAGGGGAGGTGAAAGATGCGGGTATTGGTCTTGGCGCTCGTGTTTTCGGTGAATATCGCTTTCGCCGAGGTGCAAAAACTCGACAAGGAGGACTTCTCAGCGAATGGAATGGAGTTAAGACCGAGCCTCGCGGACGGCGCGGATGCATGTTCTGCCTTTTCCCGGTACGGGGTGTTTTTATCGAGTTATCCCTACGGAGCTCCGGTTGCCCGAATATGGGTAGATCCAATAGCGGTTCTGCCGAAAATGTATCCGGTCGTAACAAATGAAGCGGAAGAACAGCTCGACTCGGTCCTGGTAATCGACTTTCGACCGCCGGTGCAGAAAGTCGGTCTCACCTTGAACGCAGACCCGGCCCAAGGGGTTTCAATCCAGGCGATCGGCGCCGGCGGAGAGTTCCTGGGAGAACTGAGCGCTACCGCCGGCCCCTTTGGCACTTTCGTTGGGCTCGAGGATGTCGATGGCCTGCCGATTTCAAAAGTCATAATTGACTACGGCTCGGCGGAGATGGCGGAGCGGCTGGCCGCAATTACCGTCCAAAGACCTGCGACTCCGCAATTCGAAACTGTATTGCCTCAAATCGCACATGCGAGAGCCGATGTCTATCTGCACACCATAATCACTATTGTGAACGTCTCAAATACGAGGGCCGAGGGGGAAGTGAGGTTTTACGACCCGGCCGGGCGGCCGCTGTTTCTCGAGTTTTACGGCGCATCCCACCATGACAACGCGGTTGAGTTTGATCTCAAACCGAACTCAACGAAGGTCTTTTCTACTCGCGGCAATGCTGACATAGCAGGCTACGCGCGCGTGGTATCGAGTGCGCCGGTCCAGGCCATCGCTCACTTCATCGTAACGGGGAACAACGGGGAATGGAGCGAGACAGCCGTTCCCGCAGTTGAAGCACGGTTTGAGGCCGTGGGGGCTTTCAGCCGGCAGTACTTCCCTCTGGGCGGCGCAATCAGTCCGGATCCTCCATCAATTCCGCCGGTGTCCCTGAGACCTGACTGTGCTCTAGCCCTGGTGAATCTGGCCGCGGAGCCAGCTTCCATCCGCCTGACGTTGAGAGACGAAGCCGGCAGTCACGCCTATGAGACCATCGAGCTTGCGCCGACTGAACAGTACTCGCGTTTTCTCCAGGAGATCTTTGACTCACTGAGGGCGCCGCGGGGAACGATACGAATCTCGAGCAACCGACCTATCGCCGCAATCCTGATTAAGACCATGAACGGGCTTCCAGAGTCAATCCTTCCTCTGAGCAGCCTGGAGGACTGAAACAAAAAACATCCGAAGTGAAACGATCGCGGGCGCGTCCCACCGCCAAGCGTTTCTTCAAGGCGTCTCAAGCGTGGTATCAATAATGAGTCGTCGGACTTCAGCCCGCATCGAGGCCAGCCGTGAGCCAAAGATGGCGCCGGCCACAACGCAGCACGCTCCGCCGATCATGACTGTCAACGGAGCGCCAATCCGTTGGGCCAGGAACCCGGCCAGCAATGCGCCAAACGGAGCCATTCCCAGAAACATCATGGAATAGACCGCCATGATTCGGCCACGCAGGTGATCAGGAGCCATGCCCTGGACCAGGCTGTTCGATGACGCCATTTGCGAGAGCATGAAAAAGCCGACGCCGACGAGAAAAAGGCCTGAGAGCCAAAACAACCGGGACAGGCCGAAAAGAATCAAGGTCGACCCGAATCCCAGGGACGAGGCGGCGATCCTCTTGCCGAGTCCGTGCAAACCGGGTCGGGCGGCAAGAAACAGGGCGCCGGCCAAGGCCCCGATCCCGGAAAGCGCCATGAGGATGCCGAGCCCCGTTGAGCCGCCGTGTAGAATCTCGTCGGCGAACACCGGCATCAGGACCACGTAGGGCATGCCGGCCACACTCGTGATTCCCAGCAACAGGAGAACAGCGCGGATCGGCTTGGTTCTCCAGACAAAACGGAAACCCTCGACAACATGCTGTCGAGCCGACCCGGAAAGCGGACGCCGCTCGGCAGGCGGCAACTTCATTCTCAGAAGCCCGGCAATGACGGCCGTGTAGCTGATTCCATTGGCAAAGAAGCACCAACCCTCTCCGATCGCCGCAACCAGCACTCCCGCCACCGCCGGGCCCACAATGCGAGCCCCGTTGAAAACCGACGAATTCAGGGCGATCGCGTTAGTCAGATCCTGGCGTCCGACCATCTCGACGACAAACGCCTGCCGGGCGGGAATGTCTACGGCATTTATCGTACCGAGGGTTGCAGCTAGAACGAACACGTGCCAAATCTGGATGGCCTCGCTCAGCGTCAGTAACGCAAGGGTTAATGCGATCAGCATCGATGCCAGCTGGGTAGCGATGACGATTTTGTGTCGACTGTACCGATCAGCGATTGTTCCGCCGACGGTGGCCAGCAACAGGACTGGAAGCTGGGTCGAGAAGACAACCAGACCCAGCAACGCTGAAGAATGAGTCAAGCGATAGACAAGCCAGGACAGCCCAACTGACTGCATCCAGGTGCCGATGAGCGAAATTGCCTGGCCGAAGATGAACAGACGGAAGTTCCGATGCCGAAGCGAGGCGACCATCGCCGACAGGGACAGTCCCCGCCCGTTTTCCCGTCGGCCCTCGAGCGCACGCGGCGGACCCTGGAATTTATTTTGACTGGAAAATCTTTCTAAACTCACCGGGTGAACAACTCGACGCTGCGGGAAAACCTCATCATACCTGGAAACTCTCGCTCGAGACTGATTCGTCCCGGGCTTTCAGGACGAGGCCTGTCCTCTTCTGGCTCCTCGCCGCGCCCGACTTTCCGGGCTCCACGGTCCGGCGCAGGGCCGGCCGGAGCCCGGTCACAAAACAACCGGGCAACGGCCAGGCTTTGCACGCGGGATCAGGAAAGCTCAGCCTCGCCCCATGCTAGCGCGCCTTGCCTCCCCCCGGCTCTTGATCATCTTTTACACTTCTGCCGGAACGACATACGGATGCCGGTAGGCTCGAGTGAGCATGGTATCGGCCTCGGGGTCGTCGGCAAACTTTTCGTATTCCCCCATGAATTTGAGGTGCCGGCCGACACGATAGGAAATGTTCGCCAGGAGCGGAAGCGCGGAAGAATAGAAACCCTCGTGGATATCGGCGTGCAAGTCTTCCTTCTTGCCCGATCGCAAAACGTCGATGAAGTTAGCCCAGTGGTCGCCATCCCGCCGCCTTTCTCCTTCTTTTGACCCGGCAAACGGGGTTCTTTCCCGCTCACGGAAGGCTCTCCAGGTGGAGCCGCTGATTTCCAGCCATCCTTCCGAACCGTAGAAGAGGTTGCCAACCTCCTGTCCCTGGCTTCCCTCGTGATTCGTGTACAGTCCCCGCATCTCGAACTCGATCATCTTACCGTCGGCATACTTGAACACGGCGGTCTGGGTATTTGGAGTCTCTTGAGAAGTCTTGTCGCGACCGTAAGTCTCGACTCCACCGTACGCCATTTTGCCGGGCGTTCTTTTCTCCGGGGGAAGTTCGTCCTGGCGGAGTCCATAGAGTCCGCCGGCTGAATAGATGGAGACCGGGTGCTCGTTCTTGTTCATGCCCCAGCGCGCGATGTCGAGTTGGTGGGGGCCGGTGTTGCCGCTATCACCATTGCCGGTGTCCCAATACCAGTGCCAGCAGTAATGACTGCGTTTGACATTGTAAGGACGCCAGGGAGCGGGACCCAACCAGCGGTCATAGTGGAAGTTGGGAGGAGGATCGCTGTCCTTGGCGATCCCGTAGGAATCACGCGCTTTGAGGCATAACGCCCGGGCCATGTAAATCTCCCCGATTCCGCCTTCGTGGATGAAGCGAATAGCATCGATCACACCCTGAGACGAGCGATTGTTCAGACCGACTTGAACGATCCGATTGTACTTGCGCGCAGCCTCGACCATCTTCCGGCCTTCCCAGACATTGTGAGAAACCGGTTTCTCAACGTAGACATGCTTGCCCGCCTGGCAGGCCCAGATGGTCGCGAGCGCATGCCAGTGATTGGGTGTCACGATCGATACCGCATCAATCTCCTTGTCCTCGAGTACCTTGAGGAGATCCCATTCAGTAACCGGCTCTATCCCGGTCTTTTCTCTAACAATCTTGGCGGCCGGTTCGAAAAGCGCTTCATCGGTATCGCAAAGCGTCTTGATCACCACATTGTGGCTGTCTTTCAGGTTGCAGAAGGCATTAATGTGGACAGTGCCCTGATTCCGGACGCCGATGATAGCCAAATGAATTCGATCATTGGCGCCGATAATCGAGGCATAGGATTTAGCGGTAAATCCGATTGTGCCAACAGCTAGTCCGGCTGTCCCCGCCAGGCTTGTCTTAAGGAAATCTCTTCTCTTAGTCATCTCCCTCACTTCCCCGTTCAAAATGTTAAGCAATGACCTTGCAGCCCCAAAAGCATTCCGCCTCGAATTCTCCTGCACTTTCTCATAGGATTCAAGGGGAAGCGAACAGCGCAGCGGGAACTAAGACCTTACCGGATTCGTACTCCATGTCATGAGCTATAACATCGAACACACTGAAAACAAACTGCGCCGACAGAATGGCATCCTGGCCGGCGTTTGTGGAGGATTGGCCGAATTCTACGGCTTGAAGCCAATCTGGTTTCGGTTGCTGTTCCTTGTCCTGTTGCTGCCGGGAGGCCTTCCCGGGTTCCTGCCGTACCTGATTCTCTGGGTAGCCATCCCCAAGAAGCGTGACTAGCAGCGGACATTGAGTTAAGCCCTCAGGAAACCGCCGCTGGCTGCCTGTTCCACCATTGTTCTACTTCGCAGGAGGTGAAAACGTGTCGTTGAGCGCTGCCTGGATTGTACTCCTGATAGCCGGTTTTGTCGAAGTTGTCTGGGCCCTGGGCGTCAGATACACAGGCGGGTGGACCCGGTTCTGGCCAAGCCTGGTGGTCCTGATCGCTTACGTCGGCGATCTTTACCTGCTGTCCTTTCCCATGCGCCGTCTCCCGGTCGCCACCGTGTATGCCGTCTGGGTCGGCATCGGAACGGTCGGCGTCGCGATTGGCGGCGCCTTGCTGTTCGGCGAGGAACTCTCGCCTGCTCGAGTCACATGCCTGGCCCTCATCCTGACCGGCGTTATCGGATTAAGGCTCATAAGCTGATAAATCACTGTCCGTGAGCATAGAATTGGCTGACGACAGATGCGACGAGTAGACCCACCACAATCGCGCTTGCCAGGATAAGTTCGCGACTTACTGACGGGAGGCGCGAGGTTTTGCCGAGATAGTTCCGCAAAGGACGCCAGTTGAGCACAATGTGCCAAACGAAGAACACAATGAACAGCAGGGCTAGTACATTGTGGCAGGCGTGCAAGGCATGGACGGTCACTTCTTCGGGTGATAACTCCGTGAAAAGGTCGACCAGTCCGGTTACCGACAAGCCTATTCCGCAGAAACCGAGAATCAGTGACACAAAGGCCCGGAGGTTGAATTTTCTTTGGCACGACCCGTCGTCTCCCCTTCTCATCGCCGTTCCTCCAGGAAGTTCCGCAAACCCGAGAGAACCTCTACGGCAACCTCCACATCGGCTGGACTGAGGACCGACAACACCTCGCGCTCGAGCTGGTGACTTCGAGCGTGGATCTCCTTGAAAACCTGGAGCCCTTTCCGGGATAGTGTCACATAGCTGCGACGACCGTCACTCGCGTCGGTGCGCCGCACGATCAAACCGTCCCTCTCCAACTCTTTCAACTGTCGGGTGACAGCGGCTGGATTGATCCCAAGCTGCCGCGAAAGATCCATCACGCCAACGTTTCTCCTGGCAATCGCAATGAGGCGCATCAGTGCGACGCGGGAAGCGGGCATGCCGACCTCTCGGGAGAACCCGGCCATCAGCAACTGGTGGGTCCGGATAATCTCTCGAAAAAGGTGTGACTCACTGCCCTCGTGAAACTCCGACTCATCGTGGTCATGCAACTCTGGCATACGAAATTATTATACTAAGTCATTGACTATGTCAATGATATCCCCACGAAGTTCGCAGTACCGGCTTTAGCCGGGCAGTTGCCCAGCGGACAGTTGCTGCTATCTGACCGCTTTAAAGCCCGGCTACAGCCGGTACTACATACGTAGTTGAGTCGCTCGTCTTTTATTCTGGTCGGACTCCCAGAGTCCGAAGAAAATACACAGCCGTGTAAAGCCGAAGAAGACGCTGTTGACGTTGAGATTGGTCCGGCCACGATAAAAGACGCGGCGGACAACCGCCGCTTGGAGGAGACTCTTCGATTTAAGTCGGGCCCAAAGGAGGCTCGCGAGGTCATGCTGACGAGAAGGCATTTCCTGGGAAGCTTGTTCGCCGGACTAGGCGCAACCTCCTCTGCGCCCTGGGCGATACGCGCTCAGACCAGGGACGAGCTGTCTCCCGAGGTGATCTCAAAGTTCTGCAAGAGACTTCGGCCGGTGGGGCGCATTCTGGAGACGAAAGGTTGGTACATCTGGTGCGCGAGCCCAATCTACGGTCCAGACGATCGCGTGCACCTCTTCTTTTCGCGCTGGCCCGCCGAACGGCGCATGGGAGGATGGGTCAACAGCTCCGAGATCGCGCATGCGGTAGCGCCGACGCCTGAATCGCCTTTCGAAATAGTGGGACCTGTGCTGCAGCCGCGCGGTCCGGGCCATTGGGACGGGACAACCTGCCATAATCCTCACATCCAGTTCGTGGACGGCAAGTACTGCCTCTTCTACATGGGTAATTCGAACGGGAGGACGGACACCAAGCGGATCGGGCTGGCCGTCTCCGACTCGCTGGACGGACCATGGCAGCGGCCGGACAGGCCATTGCTGGAGCCGGGACCACCTGGTGCCTGGGACAGCCACTGCACAACAAATCCCGCTTTCGTGAAGCATCCGAACGGGCAGTATTGGCTCTATTACAAATCGTGGAACACAGCGGAGTACGAGAGCACCCCGAGGACGGCGCCGATCCGGGGCAACCGCAAGTACGGCCTGACGATAGGCAATAAACTCGAAGGGCCGTACGTTAAGTATCCAGGCAACCCGGTAGTCGATTTCTCAGCGCTCGGGGAGAATCGGCAGTTTGAAGATGCTTACGTCTGGTGGGAGGGCGGCCGCTTCCACATGATCGGCCGCGACATGGGTTTCTACGGGCATCAGGTCGGGCTGTATTTTGAATCGGTCGACGGGTTACGGTGATCAAAGCCGAAGGTCGCCTACCTGCCGGTTCGCGAATATGCCAGTGAGCCGCCGGCGCCACCACATCTCAGCAAGTACGGCCGACTGGAAAGGCCGCAGCTTCTGATGAAGGACGGGAAGCCGACTTACCTGTTCACTGCGGCTCAAGGCGGTCGGTTCATGACCGCTTCCCCTTTCGTCTTTCGAATCGAGAGCTGATCGCCGGCCCTTTAGTCGTGACTACGCCAACGTCGCTGGCGGGCGCTGGATACAATCTCAATCAAAGCTTCGCCCTGGCTGAGATTTCCGCCAGCCCTCAGTTGGACATTTACAGGACCGACAGGGACGCCCAGTGGTATCCGGATCTTCACAGCCCAGACTCCCGGCGAGGCAAGGGCGGAGGAGACGACCTCGGCCGGTCGCCCCGCCACAAACGCTCGCGGCAGATGCGCCAGCGGCCGCGGAGAATCGAAGACTGTGCCAACGGGAGCCGGCGGGATCGAGGGTCCCAGGCCGGAAGCCTGCAACTCAACGACGGCGCCGGGCCGCACCTTCTCAAGGCTGGCCCAACTCCGGCCGTCGCGCAGACGGGTGAAGACGGCAGGAGCAAACTCAGCCACTTCAACATCTCGGGTGGCTTTTCCTTGAGGTGTTCTGATCTCCAGAGTGTGAGTCCCTGTCGCCATATCAGGCGGAACGAGAAACTGAATCTCCTGGTTGCGGACCAGGCTCGGATAAGCAACCCTGCCTCCCAGATAGATCCGAACGCCTCCGATGCCTTCCGGCAGCCGGCCATCGGCCGGCATCGCGTCCTCCCAGGTGCTTTCCACCAGCGAGAAGTCTCCCCCGGAGACAGAGGCAAATACACCCGGGGCAAGACGGGGCCCGTGATCGGGCAGATGACCGACTCCGCCAGGGTGAATGAACGGAGGATTCGCTTTCACCGCCGGGATAACATATCTGCTCAAGAGGTCATACGGATTCTTGTAATGTTGATAAACTGTCTGGATGTCAGACTTTGCCGTAGTGACCATGGCCAGGTCCAGATCCGGAACGAGGAAAATGTTCTGTCCGCCATAGCCCGAAGCCAGGGTGACCGGATAGCCGCGCATGGTCATTTTCCACCAAAGGTAGCTGTAATCGCCCAATTCGGCGCCGGTGCGCACCCTCAGTCGGAAAGAATCGCGCAGCCACTGTTCCGAAACGACCTGCCGGTCCTCCCACCGCCCCTGACGCAGGCACAGCAGGGCGAACTTGGCCAGGTCGCGCGGAGTCAGCCAGACTTCCGAGCCCCCGAAATAATAGCCGCGTGGGTCCCGGTCCCAACGAGAGCAAGTCATGCCTAGCGGAGCAAACAGGCGCGACGTCGCAAAGTCCCGGGTGCTGGTACCAGAAACCCTTGTCAGGATGCCTGAAAGCAAGTGAGTCAGGGCCGTGTTATAGTTGAAGACCTCACCTGGCGTGCTGGTCAGCCTGGATCTAATCGTGAAAGCGTGCCAATCGGAGCTATTCACCCACTGAACTGTAGTCGGCCCGTTTTCCCCCCATTCGAACCCGGCAGTCATAGTGAGTAAATGCTCCAGCGTGATGTCATGCTTGCGCGGATCATCTCCTGGGCTGAAATACTCCGGGAAGAACTCATCAAGTCTCTGGTCTACTCCTGTCAACAGCCCCTCGTCCAACGCGATTCCCGTCAGCACCGACAAGACGCTCTTTGACATCGACTTGATGTTATTCGGCTGATAGGCGTTGCTGCCGTTATAGTAACGTTCGAGCACTAGCCGCCCATTCCGGACGACCAGCAAGCTGAAGCGCGTCGGGCACTGGTCCTTAACGTACTTGGAGGCCTGCTCCAGCAGTGCCGAATCCATTCCCTCCTGCTCCGGCGAGGACAACACCCAGCCAAGCGTGGGCCACGGTGTTTCCGGTTCGCCGGCTTCCTCTGCGGGCTGCGATCCCGACCGGAAAGGCCCGAAAGAGGAAGGTGTGCAAGCTTCAATCTGTCGCAGGACTGCGACTGCCAGGATGATCGCGATCAGAGCGCGTTTGTCTCTCGGCATGGGTTGTTCACGCTTTTCGGCCGGACTTCAGCTTGAGAGCGAACCTTTCTGAGTGCTTATCTTACAGCCGGGACGAACGAAATACTCTGTTTTTCTGTCAGTTCGCGGTCAAGACTATCCTTACCCCGGAAGTTAATCCAGGTCAGGTGTTCTCTGGCGGATTGGTGCTGATGACTACTACTCGAGCTCCATGATCAGGATGCCGTACCCGACTCCCGGCGCATCCTTGCTTTTCCCGATCTGAAAGGCCATTCGCTTGCCGTCCGGACTCACCGCAGGATTGGAAGCCTTGTAACCCGGGAAATCGCTGAAGTAGGTGAGGCGCGTCAGCTCCTTCCCGGTCCCATCTAAACGCAACTTCCAGACATCGATGGCGGTGTCTCCCAAACCATTCTGTTTGTCACATTCGACCAGCGTGTACTCGCCGTCGGGGAAGATTCCTTCGGGTTCGTCATAGACCTGCGGGCTCTTCGAGTAGTTCACGACTTGACGGGAGTCGATTTCCACACCCATGACTTCCGATTTCTTCTCGGGCTGATAACAAGAGAAGATGATTTCACCGTCTGCTTTACGAAAGTCCTGAGCTTCGAGCCAGCATTCGGGCCACTTGGCTTCGTGCACCTTGCGCTTGTTGATCAACTCGGCGCTGTCAGACCCGATGCGGACATCGGCTACCCACAGTTCCGTCACTCCCTCCGGGACCTGGCCGGGATACTGCCGGCCGCTCACAACCCAGGCAATTCTCGGCGCATGCCGGGACACCCCAGCCCCTTCCGACAAACGTTGATTGAGCCGGAAAGGCGCCTTGGTGAGGTCCTTCCGCAGCACCCACAGCTCGGACTCGTCCCAGCGGGCTTTCTCGCGATCCGTTACCTGGGAAGGTCCTATCAGCAGGTAATCCCCTGTTGACAGATAGTGGACTCTGAAGTAGCCGGCGCTAGGGAAAGAACAGGTCAGGCAAGTAGTCTTGCCGCTTTTCAAGTCATGCTCGAAGGCATCCCCGAGCGTCTTGTGCACGAAGGCGATTCGGGAGCCGTCGGGCGACCAGACTGCCCTTTCGCCAAAGGCGGTGATTTGCCTGACGTTGGCCGGCAATCGATCAAGCGGGCTCTCAGCCCCTTCGCCGGAAGGCGATGCGAGGCTGATGGCAAGAGTAGCTGCCATGACAACCAGCCCGGCAAAAGCCGTCTCAAGTGGATTACGCCGCAACACATGCAATCTGGTCATCTCTCCCTCTCCTTAATAACAAGCATGTCCACCGCCGTCCACTTCGTCAACTAGGTCCACTTCGTCCACTTGTCCACTCAAAGCGCGGGGTTGAGGAAGCCGGAATTCATTCCTATGATTGCCCGCAGTTTCCCCGAGGGGTCCCTGCATAGATCCTCCGTTTTGACCGCGTGGACTGCAGTTTTCATGGTCTCTCCAACTGTCCGACGGACATACTCCTTGAGCAGCTCCGCGGTCGTCGGATTCCACTCGGTGTTAGGAACCACCAGAATCTCGAGCCTGTCAGGCGCCGCCTGGATGAATTGCACACAACGAACGCCGCAAACAAATTTCGGAACGATGAACAGTGCAGTGATGATACGGCCGTCCGGGGTAACGACCACGTCTTCGAGTCTCCCATGGATCGCCTTGATCAACGGGAACGATCGCCCGCACCCGCAGCTCCGCGGCTCATCGAACAGCTCCACGGTGTCCCCGACCTCGTATCGAATCAGCGGCATTGCCAGGTTGTGCAGTGAGGTGCCAAGCACTCTTCCGAGTCTGCTTCGGTTGCCGCGATCCTCGGTTTCTTCCACCTCCAGGAGGCCGTAGTCGCTGTGGATGTGGTAGCTCCCCTGCTGGCATTGCGAGACGGCGACGGTCCGTTCCATGTGTCCGTATGAATCGAGTAACCTGCAGGAAAAGACCGCCTCGATCGTGTTTCGGCACATTTCGGTGACCAAGTCTCCGGTTGAGAAGACTGCGTCGAATTTGACGTCGGTAATGCCGAGCTGTTTGAACTTCAGGGCAAGGAAGTAAAGCGCCGAGCCGACGCCTTTCAGGAATCGCGGCCGGCTGCGCCGTAGCGTCTCCGCCATCTCCCTGCAGCCCGCGTCACAGATCAGATTGCTGTTGAGGAGGAGGCGACGAAGGTGGGGTTGAACGTGGGTCGCGCGGTCACACAACGCCTTTCGGACGATGAAGTGGTGACTTCCTAGCTCCGCGAATGATGCACCAAGCCCGTAGCCAGCCCAGCTCCAGTAACGCCAGTAGTAGACGAATTCCAGCACCTGCGCGTGCCGATCCAGGTAGAAGCGGAGCGGTTCGCCAGTACTGCCACTTGTGGCACAAGGGATTGGCCCGTGCTCTGCCGCATCTTCGGCCAATAGCGCGTCCCGGTTTTCCCTCAACGCCTGCTTTGACAGCTTGGGGAGACAGGCGAAATCGGCCAGGCTCTTGATGTCGTTTGGATGAAGACCGAGCGCTTTGAATTGGCTGCGGTAATAGGGGATCTTCTGCCAGGCGCGGTTGAGGATCAGCTTGAGCCGTCTGAACTGGTATTCTTGCAAAAGGTCGGTGCAAACCCATTGGTTGCGCTCGAAGGTGCGGTGCAGGGACCAGATGGCACGCGGGTAGAGGAAATCACGTATTCGAAAATCGATCGACATGGCGGAAAAGTCCAAAACGTGCAACGCATTACCCACTACACACCGCCTGCAAGGGTGCGTGCATAGTCTCTCGCATTATCCGGCTGAAGAAAAGCCCATTCCGGCCGTTTCTCCACTCTCCTATCCTTCCGTCGTCGCTGGTTGTCTCGAATGTCATTCGTCCCCGCTGCCCGTCCCCGCTTGACACTGTCGAAAAGCTGGGAGTATTCTCGGTGCCGCCGAGCCTTGGAAATGTCCGGATAACGCTCGTCTCTACTGGAATATGCTCAGCCGGTGCCACATATGGAGCTGACGAACCGTCTCCCCGGTCTGGCGACGATCCTGTGCTTTTTCGGTTCCTTGCTGGTTGCCTCCGATCTCTCCGGTTATCTGAAAGACGAAACTGGCCGCGCATTGCCTGGTGTTTCAGTCGAGTTGACTAACGTGCAGACAGGAGTCTCGCATCGAACCGAAAGTGACGAAGAAGGGTACTACCGTCTGACGTCTTTACCACCCGGCCGCTACAACCTCGCCGCCTCTCTTGCCGGGTTCGCCAAGGAACTGCGCAGCGGCATCATCATTGCGGTGGGTCAGCACCTTGTTGTCGATTTCACTCTCCGAGTTGGATCCATTTACGAGGAAATCACCGTTTGTGACGAGAGCAATCGTGTGGGCTTGGACCTGGCGACTACGGAGCTCTCGAACCTCGTCGACGAAAGGCAAGTGACTGAGATGCCGCTCAATGGCCGTGACTGGATAACGCTTTCCGAGCTCAGTTCCGGCGTTGTTCGGGCTCGCAGTGTGGGCAACCAGTCGGGAGCCAATATGCCCGCCGGGCGGATATCGGTTGGAGGACAGCGACCGGCAGCGACCGGGTTCAAGTTCGACGGCGTAGACATGAACGTTTATTCCACGATTCGGTCGCCTGGTGGTGTTTCCGACGGAAGCGCCCTGGGACTGGAATCGATCAAGGAATTTCGGATCGTCACAACCAACCTGAGTGCCGAGCACGGCCTGAAAAGCGGCGGCCTCGTGGAGGTCGTCAGCAAATCGGGGACTAACCGTTTAAGCGGAAGCGCCTACTGGTTCAACCGCGACGGCGCGTTTGACGCGCGAGATTTTTTCGATCGGGGTGAGGAAGCGGAATTCCGCCGCAACCAGTTCGGCGTCAGCATCGGCGGCCCGATCGTTGAAAATCGCACGTTCTTCTTCGGTAACTACGAGGGGTTGCGGGAGAAGAAGGCGCAGACATCCAGCGGGGTGACGCCCACCCAGGACGCCCGCAAAGGCATTCTGCCGGGAGCGGGTAATACCGGAACCGAGACGATCGCAGTCGACCCGCGTGTAGTTCCGTTCCTGGACCTTTACCCGCTCCCGAATTCACAGGATTTTGGCAATGGGACCGGGCTCTGGACCGGAAAAGAGCTTCGCCAAATACGCGAGGACTATTGGGCTTTCCGGCTCGATCACGTCTTCACTGATCGAGACCGGGTCTTTGCGAGGTACAGCCTGGATGACGGCTGGGCTTTTCTTCCGTTTGCCGCCTCGGATTTCCCCGGCTTCCCACGCACGCCGGACGCCCAGGACCACCTGATAGCGATTGGCTATACGCATTACCAGAAGGCCACGCTGCTCAACGACCTGGGTCTCGGCTTCAGTCGATCGGACCGCAGCGCTGACCTGGTTTCGCCCAACCCGGGCGGGCTTTCTTTTACCCTGATACCTGGTTCGTCGTTCGGATCGCTTCGGGTCGGTGGGCTCGGGACGCTGGGAAACAACACCCGGCCGGTGTCCGACCTGCTCCAGAACGTCTACCAACTGACCGACTCGGTCAGTTGGATCACCGGGCGCCATTTCCTCAAGTTCGGAGCAGAGTTCAGGAGGTTTCAGATCAACAATGTCCAGGAGATCAACACCAACGGCACGATAACGTTCTCGAACCTCCGGGCGTTCCTCGAAAACAAGGCGAGCTCCTACCGGGGAGTCAGCCCTCCAGCCGACTTCCCCCGCGGCTTGCGATTCTCGCAGTTCGGGTTTTACCTGCAGGACACGTGGAGGATCGCGCCCAGATTCACTCTGGACCTCGGCCTCCGATACGAGCCGTGGTCGAACGTCTCCGACGTGAATGAAAAGATCTCCATCCTGCTCGATCCGCTCGGCGCTTCAGGCGCGGAGGACTTCGTCGTCTCTGAAAAGCTGTTTCTTCGGAACCCGTCGCTGCAGAACTGGGGACCGCGCCTCGGTGTTGCGTGGGACCCTTCAGGCGATGGAAAGTGGTCAATCCGGAGCGGCATCGGCATTTACCACGACTGCCCTTACAACGGCGGCCTTTTTGGTCCAGTGTTGGCCCTGCCCCCGTTCGTAAACTCCGTAGTAATTGATAACCCAGGATTCCCTGACATCCTGGGCGAGGGAAACGTAAAGGTTCAGACGACGCTTGCCCCGACACTGCTGGAATATAACGGACAACAATGGCCCTCGGTCGTGCAATACCACCTGAGCCTGCAGCATCGCCTCGCGTGGAACTCACTCCTCGGGCTC
>DAOTAI010000587.1:0-2611 GCA_035593865.1 Acidobacteriota bacterium | reverse complement strand
AAACTTCTCAATCCCGAAATAGGCAAACCCCACGCAGGCGCCGACCACATCGACAATTGCGTCAACGGCACCGACTTCGTGGAAATGGACTTTTTCAAGAGAGGTCCGGTGAGCCTTGGCCTCCGCCTCCGCGAGGCGGGCGAATATGCCGACTGCTCTCTCTTTAACGGATTGCTCCAACGAACTGGAGTTGATGAGATCTTCGATCTGTCTCGGGCTGAAATGCTGATGGTGATGTTCCCTCTCGTGCCGGTGATGGTCGTGAGCGTGGCCGTGATCATGATGGTGGCCGCTGATGAGCACCTGGAAATTGATCCCCTGTAATCCCTGCCGTGTAATCGGTTCCGCGCGCAACTCATAACCGCCCAGATCCAGCTTATTCAACTCGGAACGCAAGTGATCGAGCGGCAAGCCCAAGTCGAGAAGCGCCCCCAGGATCATGTCGCCGGCAACGCCGTTAAATGTGTCGAAATAGAGAATCTTCATGCAATCATCGATGCCCGAATGGCGGGAAATGAAAAGAGTATTATAAGCCGCGCTGGTTTGTAAACTTCTGCTCGCAAACCGCGGGTTCGAAAAAATCGGGGGAGTACTGGATTACTGTATGTCCTTCAGCAGCCTGCCTGGGACCTCCGGGTCCAGGGGAAACACCTCCTGCTTGGACCACATCACATCCAGTACTTCGCAAACTCGGCTGCTCTTAAAGAACTCAATCCAAGCGCCTGAAACAGCCTCGGGTACCGGCCACGGATCAAAATCCAGCCATGGCAGAACCCGGGCCGCCAATCCGACAGGGACACCGGCCTCGACCAGCACCCGATGAAAATCGGAAACGGCCCGGCCAGTACGAAATGCGTTGAGATTGATGTGCACCAACCTCTCGCTCTTACGCGCAAACAGCTGGGCAATCTGCTTTTCGAGCATCGGTGGAGGATAGTGAAGTTGGCAGGAAGAGGCACCCAGCATGACCATGTTCTGAGCCTTCGGGGAGCCGGCTTTGCGGGCCAGGTGAAACCCATTGACAAGCTGGACTCGAGGTAGCTGAAACAAACAGGCGTAAATCGAGGAGGGATCGGGGTAGTCAGGCATATTGACGAATGGGGTGATGTCCGTGATCAGCCAGCCCATTTCCATCGAGAGATAAGGCAGATAACGAAGGGATTCCATTGGCTCAAGGGCCAGGATCATCTCGGCGCTTCCCAGCGGAATCAAGTCGCTGGCTATTGGCTGGTCGCTAACCCGGACGTGGGCCTGAACGGCTCCCCCGCGTTGAGACATCCCGTGCACTTCGGGCTGTTTCAAGTAGTAGCCAGCTTCCATCGCGCTGTGGTCGATCACATAAGCCATGGAGAGGATCCCCTGGCCACCCACTCCGCACAGCAAGATATCTTGCTTCATCGCAACTCTCCCTGGCGATTGCTTTTAGCCGTCTTGATCTCCTTGTAGTAGGTCACGCACTCCCGCCGCGAGATAATGACTGAAAGCCCACGGTATTGAAGCTCTTCGCGTACTATGCGCACGTTCTCTTCGAGATTTCTGGGCAGGGGTTTGATAACCCGTATTCGTTCGCCCGGCACTCCCAACCCCGCCAGCAACCGAACAACTTCTCCGTCGGTGACCATCGTCGGTTGCCCCCCGGTCATAGCCACAATGCTGTTGTCGAGCACAAACACCTTGATGTTGGTGTTCTCCTGGACGGCGTCAAGCAGCGGGGTGAGGCCCGAATGGGTAAAAGTCGAATCCCCAATGACGCAAATCACCGGACTGAAACCGGCATGACTGAGCCCTGCGGCCATTCCGATACTGGCCCCCATGCAAATGCACGAGTGCAGTCCCTCATGGGGCTTGTAGAAACCCAGGGTGTAGCAACCGATATCGCCCATGATCCTGACATCGGAATATCCTCGTATGGCCTCGCGAATCACCTGAAATGTGTCCGAGTGAGGACACCCTTCACACAACACGGGAGGGCGCGGTTTTAGCACGCTCTCGACCCCGGGCAGCACAACCGCCGGGTTCTTCGAGCACTTGAGGGCGGCACCGATTAGATCGGGAGTCAGTTCCCCACTGCGCGGGAGGTCCCCACCGAGCTTTCCCTTGACCTTGGGAACCTTGTGAAGTCCGGCACCGGTCAGTTGCTGCTCAATGAAGGGGTATCCGTCTTCCAGAACCCAAACTTCGGAGCTCTGCTCAATCAGTTGTCGGATTTTCTCGATCGGTAAAGGATAGAATCCCAGAGAAAGAATGTTGAATTCCGCGATCCGCTCGCCCAGCGCTTCACGCAGGTAGCCATTGGTAACTCCTGCCGCGATGATCCCAGGTTTTCCGGCACCGGCTATGGTTAAGTGATTAGCCGGGTGGCTCTCCGAAAGCTCTCGCAGTTCCCCCTGTTTATTCAATAACCGGTCAAATCCTCGTCTGGCATTGGAGGGCAAAAGCGTCCACCAGGATGTATCTGGGCACAGGGAAGCCTGATTCTGCCTGCGCGGTTCTGTCAGCGTAACGATCGAACGACTGTGGGCCAAGCGTGTTACCAGCCTGAGCATGACCGGCAGCTTCAACTTTTCTGATAAATCGAAGCCTTCTCGAGTCATCCAGTAGGCCTGCTGCT
>DAOTAI010000586.1:0-2611 GCA_035593865.1 Acidobacteriota bacterium | reverse complement strand
CACCAGGATCTTGATAAGGCAGGCCAGCATTTGGAGGCCGCTGTCCGATTGAATCCGCGCGAGTGGGTCTATTGGCAGGAGTTGGGCCGCTATTACGAGTTTACAGGCGCAAGCGAAAAAGCCGAGAAGGCAATGTTGACCTGCCTGGAGATCATGCCCTTTTACGCATCGGAAAGGTGGCGGCTCGGCAACTTCTACCTGAGGGAAGGCCGGGTTCGTGAGGCGGTTCCACAAATTGGCCGAGCGTTGGAGTTGAATCCCGGTTATCGTGAGGCGGCGCTCGTGCTGTTCTGGAAAGCGGGACTGATGGGCCCGGAACTGGACGAGATCTGGCCCGAGGATAAGGAGTCCGAGCTGTTGCTGGCTCGTTTCCTGGTCGAGCGGGAGGCTCCGGCGGCCGACATCGAGCGGCAATGGCGGCGCGTTATGCAGGCGGCAGGACCGGAGGGTGTGAGGTATCGAGAGGCCTCGTTTTACTTGGATTATCTTAGCCGGCGGCGGGCCTATGACGAGCTCCGAGAGGCCTGGATAACCATTCAGCGGAACGAGGGGGTGAGCGACGCGGATTTCGAGTGCGGTAACAACCTGGTTTGGAACGGTCATTTCCAACTTCCTCTTACCGGGGGAATTCTTGATTGGCGGATACCGAAATCAAGCGCATACGAGGCGAGGGTAAGTGATGGGGCGCTTGAGATCGAGTTCAAGGGGACGGAGAATGTTCGGCTCGGCATCGAGCAGCGGGTGATTGTTCCGAGTGCGGGTCAGTATGTGCTTTTGGTGAAGGCGAGATCCGAGGAGATCAGCACGGAACAGGGGCCCTATTTTCAGGTTGTGGATACGGTTTCCGGGAAGGTGCTGGGACGGATGGAGCAGCTCTCCGGCAGTCGTCCGTGGTCAAAGGATCGGCTCCAATTCCAGGTTCCGGACGGGTGTCGGGCCGTTTCGGTGCAGGTCCGGAGGAATCCGAGCAAAAGGATCGATAACAAGATCCGCGGGAAAGTCTGGATTGCAAACATTGCCTTGTCGGCGTTGTCGGGGTCAGAAATCCTTGCTTCGAGCGCCGGGAAACAATAAGATACGTGCGGGGGAAACAGGTATGTCCCGTCTCAAGCTGCTATTCTGTCTCATCCTCTTGAGCACCGTCAGTTTTGTGCAGTCCCAGGTTCCGGTGATGCAAAGGGCCATCGGCCAGGTGGTGGCAAGCGGGGTCCTGATGGATGGTGTGGTTGTTCCTTCCGGCACGACCCTTTTCAGCCCGAGCCTGCTCAAGACCGATTCTCGACCCGCGGTAGTGCGCCTGGCGACTGGGGAAGTCGTGCAGCTGGGGGCCAATTCTGTGGCCCGGTTCGAGAGTGGTAAGAATGGGGAGATTGCGGTAGCGGTCAACAGCGGGACTGTCTCTTTCCGGGTTCCAGGCGGTGCTGCGACCAGCGTGATTTCGCCGGCGTCCCTCAGTTTCCCGCAACGACGGACCGGCGCGGCAGTTCCTGAGGGTCCCTCAGGGGTGGCCGCGGTGTTGTTGCAGGCGGCAGGAAAGGGCACGGTGGAACTGGTCGTTAATGACGCCAGCCGTTTTAACCCCTATGCCAGAACGATGATTCGGCGGATGGATGGCACGGTCTTCGAGGTGCATTACATTCGATCGATCAAAGGCAACCGGATTATTTTGAAGACCCCGCTGGGCTATGAGTTTGAGCCGGAAGACACCGTGCTCCAAGGTTGTGAATGCGACACGGCCGTGGGCGCGCCCCCGGACGGCATAGTCGCTCATTTAACGCAGCCGGCCAACAAGGGGGACAAGACTCTGACGATCGCCACTCTTGGGTTTTTCGATCCCGAAGCCCCGACGCTGATCAAACGCAGGGACGGGAGCATCCAGGAAGTCCACGAGATTAAGTCGATATCCGGGAATATGGTGGTTTTGAAAGACGGGCTGAAATTCGCGTTCATGCCCGGAGACTTGGTGATCCAGGGATGCCATGTCCCGACGTTCCCGCCGGTCGGGTCGAACTGGACGAGGGCGTTTCTTTATGGGACGCTGGCCGGCGGCGGCGCCGGAGCGATCGTGTACTCGACGATCGAGGAACTGACCTGGGAAGATTGCAGCGACTGCTTCGAGAAATTCGGCTACCCGGCGAGAAGGTAGGGTTAGAAGAAGCCAGAAGCCAGAAGCCAGAAGCAAGAAGCAAGAAGTCCAGCTGGTGGCAAGAGTTTTGGCGTAACCTCAGTGTTTATCCGCGTAATCCGTGTTATCCGTTCTATCCGCGGGCCTACCTGCAGATAGCACGGATCACGCGGATGCCTCTCCTTAGTCGAAGTCTCCCCCTACGGCCCGCAGCTCCATTTTGGTGGTTTGAAGGTTAACGGGTTGCTGATGTTGCCGGCTGAGTCGAGCAGCTCCAGCACCACTTCAGATGCGCAGTCCACCTGCTGCCCAAGCCCTAACGTGAAGCTGAGCCGCCCGGAGGTCTTGCCGGGCATATGAAGGAAGCTATTGGAGACAATATTGCGGCAGGAATTCGATCCCTGTTTGGTAAACCAGATTTTCGCATTCCCGTATGTTTTTCCCGCCTGAAAGGTGAGATCCCCGTCTTTATCCGTAAAATCGAAG
>DAOTAI010000585.1:0-2612 GCA_035593865.1 Acidobacteriota bacterium | reverse complement strand
AATCCAGATTCGGCGAATTGAGGATGAGCAGACCTCCCGGCTTGAGCACTCGTCTCGCTTCAAGGATAGCTTGTCCTGGTTCCTCCAGGTGCTCCAGCACGTGAAAAAAACTGATCACATCAAATGAGCTGTCAGCCAGGGTGCTCATTGCTGTTTGGATGTCGTCATTTAAAACGTCGAGGCAGAGGTGTTTAGTGGAGTAATCCACCTCCGCTGGAGACGATTCGATGCCCAGAACCGTCCAGCCCGCGTTTTTGGCTTCCCTCAGGAAGAACCCGTAGCCGGAACCGACATCCAAAATTGATCCTCTGAAACCTGGACCAAAGTAATTCTCGACGATCTGGAGACGTTTTTTCGCTAGAACTTCAAACCAGGCAGCGTTCTGGGCCAGATAGCTCTCCGTAAAACCCTGTTCGTAGTGGGCTTTGGTCTCTTCCGGGCTGGGATATGGGAAAACTCGGCAATGTCCGCATTGTGGACAGGTATAGAACTTGTATCTGCCCTTCTCGAAATAGAGCCTGAGTCCGCTGCTATTGCAAAGCGAGCAATTCGGCTCTTGCGACGGCGCAGTTTGGCCCATTACTGAGCAGGCACAATACCACACCTTGTCCGCTCGTCTGAAGACTTGGGGGGGCCGGTAGCGAAACGATGATGACGAGAACCTAAGAGGGTGGAGTCCCGCCTGTTACCGAATTCCAGACTGGAATGCCGAAAAGCGCTTTCATGGCGACCGGGTTGCCTTCCAGGACCGCCGGGCGGAATTTCCAGTGGTGCAGTGCTTCGAGCACCGGCGCGTTGAGCAAGGGATCGGGCGAGTCCTTGATCGTCATCTGCTCTATTTCGCCGGCCGTGTTAATGATGGCGTAGACCACGATCATTCTCCCGGAATACCTGCCCGCCACATCTGCGGGCAGGACGGGTGCCTGCTTCACGACGGGAAAAGGCAGCACCAGGCCCTTCCGACTTTCGTCAAGATTGGTTGTGAAACTGGCGGGTGTTCCGGCCTCACGCAAAACGGCAAACTCCAGGGTCCAGGTGGGGGCCGAGTCACGTTCGGTCTGCCTCATATCAAGATAGACCGTATAGATCTGTTCATTTTCAAAGACACCGAAGCTGGGCAGCCCGCCGCCGCTCGACTCCGTCGAGATAACCGATATTCCGTACGAGGTCTGGAGCGGGCGGCCGACTACCAAAGCAGGGCCCGAAGACGCGGTTGCGCTGCCCGTCGTCCCGGAGATCGTTATTCCCGCAAACGCCTTCGCCCCTGATCCGGAGGTGGCCGAAGGAGTCGCCTTGGCGTCGCTTCCGAAGGAAATCATAACAGCGGCAGGCGGATTAGAAGGCGCTCCCCCTGGTGCAGTCGACAAAGAAGGAGGCCCTACGGTCGAGGAAGCGTCGATCTCGCCGGAATCGAGATTTGATTGGGGAGAAATCGCAAAGGCGCCGCGCGCCTCGCCGCCTGGAAGCTGAACTTGCTCTTTAGGCATAGCAGCAATCGGACTCAGTGCCAGGACACTCGCGGATTGAAGGGCGCCGCCGGGAACTGGAGCGAGCTCCACTGGCAGACCTTCTTCCCCAGGCACCTCGACGGTTGCGTCCTTTAAATACGCAACCGGCTGGGCAGGCGGGCGGGAGACCATGAATTCCGATGAATACGTCCTGGATAGAGGGAGATGCACAGGAAGCACCGGAACCCCAATGACTGGAAGCGGCTCAGGTTCAACCACGGGGTTTACCGGTACGGTCGGTTTTGTTTCCTCGGCTGTGCGCGGTTCGGGGTTCCGCTGGAACGGTATGGTGTTTTCCGGCAATGAGGGTGCTTCCGCCAAACCGGCATTGGGCGTCAGGACCAGGTTCGGAAGAGCCAAAGGAGGCTTCAGCAACGGGGCATCTTCCAGATCCGGCTGAAGGAGAGTCTGAATCTCGTTGGTCGGCAAGGGAGGATCGGAAATGATCTCTTGTGGTCCTGGATACACCAGCCTTTTCGTCCGAGAAGCGACAGGCTGTGCCGTTGTGTCGGGAGGAGATTGTATCTTGGCGGCGTCCTGACCGGTTGCCGGCAATTTTGGAAAATACATCCACTGGATCTCACGCCGCTCCTCTGGTCGAAGTCGAGGCGGTGGAAAAACCGGGTCGGGGAGGACAGGTGTGTGCCAGAAAGAAATAAGCGTCAGAGCGACAACCGGGATCAGATGAACCAGAAGAGAACAGGGCAGCCCCCAGCCGGGAAAATAGCCACCGCTCAGATTAACGGGCGTAAAGACGAGCGGCGTGCTCCGGGTCCAGACACTGCGCCAGCTTGTCTCTATCGTTACCCTCCCCATACTCAGCCTCGCTGTCTACGAATGGAATGCGCCTCAGACAAAGAACCGTTAAGTCATATTGTGAGCGAGTTCCGGATAAACCTCAAATTTGCAAAAGTAACGAGAACCTAAAAGGAAAGAAGTAGGTTGTCCCCGAACTCCATGTTGGTGGGGATTGAGAGAGATGGACGAAATGGAAAATGGCAAATGAACAATGGAGAGGCAATTGCAAAAATCGGCGACGGCCTTCGTAGGCCTTCGTAGATGCTATGCAGGAGGGAAGGCGGAACATTTGGGAGACAGGAGCAA
>DAOTAI010000584.1:0-2613 GCA_035593865.1 Acidobacteriota bacterium | reverse complement strand
AGCAGGCTGCGCAGCAGGCGCTCGAGGAACTTGGTGTTCGAGTGCTCACTCGCTCAATGGTCAAAGATGTCCGTCCAGATGCCGTGCTGATCGAGAGAAACGGTAATACCGAAGTGCTAAAGGCCCGGACCGTGATCTGGAGTGCGGGAGTGAAGGCGTCACGGCTGGGCGGAATACTCGCTGAGCGGACGGGCGCGCCTCTGGATAAGGCGGGGCGAGTCATGGTCGCGCCGGACCTCACTGTACCAGGTCGGCGCGATATCTTCGTGATCGGTGATTTGGCAAATTTGGAGGGCTCTGACGGGAAGCCGCTGCCCGGTGTCGCACAGGTCGCCATGCAGCAGGGAAAGTATGTGGCTCGCCTTATCGTTGCTTCTATTCGCGGGCGGGGTCACTTACCGCCCTTCCGATATCGAGACTACGGAACCATGGCGGTCATCGGGAGACGACGGGCTGTGGCTGTGATCGCGGGCCTGAAGTTGAGCGGATACATTGCCTGGCTTACCTGGCTTTTTGTTCATCTCATGTATATTGTGCAGTTTTCGAACCGCGTGCTCGTCTTCTTCCAGTGGGCATACGGCTACCTGACTCACAACCGCTCAGCCCGGCTGATTACCAATGTCGGGCAGCAACAGCATGCGCCGATCCCTGCAGAAACCCGGGATCACCGACAGCCTGCAGCGGGCCAGTGACACGTACCTGACCGTGCTATGAAGTACACTATCGCGGAGGAAGTTGTCTTTATAGGCGTCACTGGGAACGACACGTACCTGACCGTGCTATGAAGTACACTATCGCGATCGTTCTAATTGTCCTGGTGCAAATCTGGCTGGTTATTCCGATTTGGAATCCCGGATTCAAGGCTAGAACCGTTCCCGTAATCCTTGTCCTTGGCCTGGCCGCCTGGAGACAGTTCAGAAAACGAAGCCACTGGGGCCTCAGCCCGAAGGCGCTGGTTCCGGCCTCGATTCGAGCTGCCGTTTTCACCCTGCCTGTCGTGCTGTTCGCGGTGCTCTATCTTGTCCTCGGCTCCTCTACGACGCCGTTCTGGGCTTCTGTTAATCTTCCTGTGACCTTCGGTTTTCTCTTCATCTGGGCGCTGGGGCAGCAGTTTGCGCTGCAAGCAGTGATTCTGGAGGAGAGCATTGAAAAGCTCAAGGAGGGGCGCAAAGCAGTTCTGTTAACTGCCGGAATCTTTGCCCTGCTTCATCTGCCAAACCCGTTTCTGACCGCTGTTACTTTCGTAGGCGGCGTTGTCTGGTGCTCGATTTACCGGCGCTATCCGAACATTGTTCCGTTGGCGCTCTCCCACGCGATATCTTCTCTTTCCTTGATGGCGGCCCTGGACCGTGAAATAACCGGGGGAATGCGAGTCGGGTACTCGTACCTTGTTCACTGACGGCCGGCGAGGAGTGCCATCGCAGAGCGTAGGGGCCAAATAGAGTGTGTACCAATACCGCTCAAGCCCGGAGCCGTGAGCGGGCCGGGAGAGCACGGCGGTTGAGTGCCACGTTTTTCGGCGGCGTATCGAAACCCTTGGGTTGAGTGATTCGCGTCTTGTGCGAGTCGTATCGAAATCCTTGGGTTGAGTGATTCGCGCTTTCTGCGAATTGTATCGAAACCCCGTGCTCTCCCGGCCTGCGGTTGAGGGGTCAGCGTTCACACTTTGTTTCCCCTGACCCCTTTTGCTCATTCCTGCTGAGAAGGAGGCGTGAAGGTTACGGTGTAATCAGCGCCGGCTAAAACCGTCAAAGTATAGTTGCCGTCATCGTCCGTCACCGCTGTTGAAAAAAAGCTGAGACCGGCAGCGAGCTGCTCGGCGCTGGCAACTACGGTCACGCCCATTAATCCCTGTCCTTGAGGGTCAGTCACCCTTCCCGAAATGGTCGCCTCGTCGGGGAGCGCCGGGAGCATGAAATCCTCCACCCGATTGCCGGACAGGTTCTGGAGATCCCGTCCCGTGTCGGCCAGGAGCACACCTCCGGCAATTGGGACAAACAGACTCATGCGGTAGGATCTCTGATTCGCCAGGATGATTTCGTAGTTTCCTGCGGCGTCGATGTTCGCCGCGCTTTGAACCAAACCGGCAGTGCAGAATCCGCCCCTGCCCATCGCTGCAGGTTCCGTCGCCAGAATAAGAGAATCGGCGGGAGGCGCTGACAGATCTGACATACGGATTCTACCGGTAATGGTTGAGCGCTCGGGAACAGCGAAATGCAACTCGCTCCGGCCGGTTATCACAATGGGTTCGGGGCTTATGTCGAAAACGCTGAACAGCGGTTGTGACGAAGTTGTATCGGAGATAACGAGGCTGGGCGTATAGGTCCCATGCGCAAGCGTCCCCTCAAACTCCCCTTGTTCATTAACCGGTATGGTTCCGCCGGCACTTCCATCGGCGGTGCTGAACACAAGCGCAACACCGGTGTTGTCAGGCAGCTGATCCAACCCCGCGACCTCGCCGCTGACTGTCGCCAGAGTGGCATCGGGTACGGCCAGGTCCCGCGTCACGTTTATGTTTACGGGAAAGGAGGCCGGGTCTGTGTAGAGGATGTTCGGCAGGTTTATCGACCCAAGCCTTCTCGGCTGATAGCACACCGACAGGTTGTAAGTGCC
>DAOTAI010000583.1:0-2614 GCA_035593865.1 Acidobacteriota bacterium | reverse complement strand
GAGCGAGAGGCGCGGGTGGCAGAGCTTGCCCAGGTCGACGCGGAACTGGGCGTAATCCAGGCACAACTCGACGATTCGGTCGCCGTTTCTCCGGTTGACGGGGTAGTCCTGGTGAAGTCGGCGGAAAGGGGCGAAGTGATTGCCGCTGGGAGCACCATCCTGACCGTGGGAGATATCGAGCACCCGTGGCTGCGCGGCTATGTTAGTGAAACCGATCTCGGCCGGATCAAGCTGGGCATGCCAGTCAAGGTCATGACCGATTCATTCCCGGGAAAAGTCTACAAGGGGAAGATCTCTTTCATATCATCCGAGGCGGAGTTCACTCCCAAGCAGATCCAGACTCCCGAAGAGAGGGTCAAGCTGGTCTATCGAATCAAGGTGGACGTCGAAAACCCCAACCACGAGTTGAAGTCGAACATGCCGGCGGATGCGGAAATCGTGCTGGAGTAGAGGGCGCACCGAAGCGTCATTGCTGTCGTCCTGGGTGGGCGTTTCATAATGGAAATGATACGGACTGAAGGTCTGAGCCGGTGTTTCGGCGACCTGGTTGCTGTGAACGGGATTAACCTGAGTGTCCGAAAGGGCGAGATTTTCGGGATCGTGGGACCAGACGGGTCCGGGAAAACGACCACCTTGCGAATGCTCTCCGGACTGATAAGCCCGAGTGGCGGTACAGCGAAGGTTGCCGGCTTTGATGTGTTTACCCAGAGCACCGAGGTTAAGGATCGTATCGGGTACATGGCCCAGCGGTTTGGTTTGTATGTGGGCCTTACTGTTCAGGAGAACATGGATTTCTACGCGGATCTGTTCGGTATTTCGCAGGCTGATCGTGAAATCCTTGGGAGTCGCCTGCTCCAGATGACCCGCATGGAGGCTTTCCGGGACCGGCTGGCAGGTCAGCTGTCAGGCGGGATGAAGCAGAAGCTCGGCCTCATGTGCACACTCCTTCATCGACCCGAGGTCCTGTTCCTGGATGAGCCGACCAACGGGGTAGACCCGGTGTCACGGCGCGACTTCTGGACAATCCTGTATGAATTGGTCAAGGACGGACTGACGGTTATAGTGACGACCGCCTATCTGGACGAGGCCGAACGCTGCGATACCGTCGCGCTGATGTATGGCGGTCTGATCATCCGGTCGGGCGCTCCCGAAACGTTAAAGCAAAGTCTCGAGGAGACGTGTTACGAGGTTCGGACTTCCAATAACCGGCGCGCGCGCGAAGTACTTCAAACGATCGACGAAGTCCTGTCGGCTACTCCGTCCGGGGACTCTCTTCACGTTTTTGCAGGGCGCGCTGTTTCGCGGGACGACTTAGAGCGCACCTTATCCCAAGCCGGGTGCAACGTCCACCGGCTCGCCCCCATCAACCCGTCGATGGAGGACGTTTTCGTGGCGCTCATTGAGAAGGAATCGAGGCAGGTATCGTGATTGTGCCGAACACACCCGCCGTTGAGATCGAAAACCTGGTCAAGAGATTCGACAATTTCACGGCAGTAGACAATGTCAGCCTGACAGTGAACCGGGGAGAAATCTTCGGCTTTCTCGGACCGAACGGCGCGGGCAAGTCCACCACGATTCGAATTCTGTGCGGCCTGCTGCGGCCGACTGCCGGCCGGGCGATGGTGGGGGGCCATGACGTGTACACCCAGGCAGAGCAGGTCAGGCAGACGATTGGCTATATGTCACAGAAGTTCTCGCTTTACGAGGACCTCACCGTGGGTGAAAACATCGGGTTCTTCAGCGGGGTCTATGGGGTTCCACGGGAAGTCAGGGCCGCCCGCAAGCAAGAGATCCTGAAGATGGCGGGGCTTGAAGAACAAGAGCGTGTTATTACGGGCGTACTTCCGGGTGGGTGGAAACAGAGGCTCGCGCTTGGGTGTGCGATCGTGCATGAACCGCCGATTCTGTTCCTGGATGAACCGACCTCTGGAGTAGATCCCATGGCGCGAAGAGTTTTCTGGGATCTGATCTACGATCTATCGCAGCGTCGCCACACGATTTTTGTCACCACTCATTACATGGACGAAGCCGAATATTGCCACCGGTTAGCCTTGATGTACCGTGGCCGAATCATTGCCGAAGGCACACCGGCCCAAGTGAAGCGGGGTGAGGCGAGCATGGAGAACGCTTTCGTCGCACGGATCGAAGAGGAGGAGGCGAAGGCGTCGTGAGCTGGAGGCGGACCAAAGCGATTGCGAGGAAAGAGATCATTCACATCTACCGCGATCCGCGGAGTCTGGCCATGGCACTAGCGATGCCGGTCGTCATGCTCTTGCTGTTCGGTTACGCCCTCACGCTGGATGTTGATCGGATTCCCACGATGATTTACGACCGGGATAACAGCCCGGAGAGCCGGGAAGTGGTCGAGCTATTTCGCGCCTCGCGGTATTTTGAAGTGCACGGTGAACCAGACTCCTACGCGGATATCGAGAGGCGGATCAACGAAAGCCGCACTCTTTTGGGAGTTGTGATACCGGCGGATTTTTCCGAGGAGTTGAACAGGGGCCGCGAAGGTCAGATTCAGCTTCTCCTCGATGGCAGCGATTCGAATACCGCCTCGATTGCACTGGGGTACGCCGATGCTTTGCTCCAGGCGCATTCTTTGAATCTTCGC
>DAOTAI010000582.1:0-2618 GCA_035593865.1 Acidobacteriota bacterium | reverse complement strand
GATTGTCTTCTCTTTCAGTCACGAAAGAACTACGAGGTTGACCAGTATGAAATCCTTTCAGAAGCACAAAGACAGCTGCCGCGCATCTATCTGGAACATGATCCTCCTCGTGAGACTCCCACCGACACCAGGCATCCGGTAAACGACAATGAGACGCTGCTGGTTCACGTGACTCATTTCAACGATCTTATGTGGGACAACGGAGTGACGCCGACCAGGGTCATTGAACATGGAGTTAAGGTCCCGCCGGCCATCGCTACCAACGCCAGGCCGGCCCGGGGAGTCACTGTTGTGAATGGCCTGAAGCAGCGCGGCAGGAGACTAGGCTGGGATGTTTTCGAGCGGGTCAGGCAAGAAGTGCCGATTGATTTGATCGGCATGCAGTCAGAAGAGCTGGGCGGACTTGGAGAAATCCCATATCAGCAGCTTCCTTCGTTCCTCTCCCGGTACCGGTTCTTTTTCAACCCGATTCGCTACACCAGCCTCGGTCTGGCCGTGTGTGAGGCCATGATGTGCGGATTGCCTGTCGTTGGTCTGGCCACGACGGAAATGGTGACGGCCGTAGAAAACGGAGTCTCTGGTTACGTAAGTACGGACGTCGGGTCTTTGATCGAAGTGATGAAACGGCTGCTTGCAGATCCAGACGAAGCTCAAAGACTCGGGGAGGGGGCGCACCGCCGAGCGAGAGAACGTTTTGCAATTGAGAGGTTTATAGGGGATTGGGATGAAGCTTTCCGCTTCGTCTGCGGCGCGGGCCTACAGGTCGGCGCATCCTCGACCAGTCAGTAAACCCTCAAGTCCGGAGGAGCACGATGCCAAAAAGAATCGCCTTCATCAGCGATCACGCGTCTCCCGTAGGCATTTTGGGGGGAGTCGACAGCGGGGGGCAGAACGTTTATGTCGGGCAGCTTGCTAAGAACCTTGCTGAGCTCGGCTACGAGGTAGACATCTTCACCCGCCGTGACAGCGATCGCTTGCCCGAAATTGCAGAATGGGTCAACGGGATACGGATAATCCACGTGCCAGCGGGGCCGCCCGCCTATATCCCGAAGGAACAGTTGCTCCCGTTTATGGAGGAATTCACCGACTATACCCTGCAGTTCTTCAAGTGCCAGAGAAAAGGCTACGACCTGATCCATCCCAACTTCTGGATGTCGGGGTTGGTCGCTTGTGAAATCAAGCGGCAGCTTGGAACTCCTTTTGTAGTGACGTTTCACGCCTTGGGACGAGTGCGGCGACTGCATCAGAAAGACGCCGATCGATTCCCGAACGAACGGTTCGATATTGAGGATCGGATTGTCGTCGAGGCCGATCGCATCATAGCGGAGTGTCCCCAGGACGAGGAGGATCTAATACGCCTCTACAATGCGGATCCTTCGAAAGTCGCCATGGTTCCCTGCGGATTCGATCCTACGGAGATCTGGCCCATCAGCAAGCCCCTGGCGCGTTTTGCTCTCGGGTTGGCGCCGGAAGAGCCGGTGATACTCCAACTCGGGCGCTTGGTTCAGCGCAAAGGGATCGACAACGCCATTCGAGGATTTGCGCGACTAGTAAAGAACTACGGGATTGAAGCCCGGATGCTCATCGTGGGCGGCGAATCGGAGGATCCGGATCCGGCGGTTACGCCTGAAATCGGGCGCTTGCGGGCGATCGCTGAAGAAGAGGATGTGGCCGAAAGGGTGACGTTCGTTGGGAGGCGCGGACGAGAATCCCTCAAGTACTACTACAGTGCGGCCGACATGTTCGTGACCACACCCTGGTACGAACCGTTCGGCATCACTCCTGTCGAATCCATGGCTAGTGGCACTCCCGTAATTGGGGCCAATGTGGGCGGCATTAAATTTACGATTCGCGATGGAGAAACTGGCTATCTGGTGCGACCCAGAGATCCAGACGCGCTCGCCGAGCGGTTGGCATACCTTTATCAACACCCTAAACTCATGAGCGTTCTCAGCCGGCAGGCAATCCGGCGTGCCAATGATCTGTTTACCTGGCAGAAAGTGGCCTCCAGTATGGGAGCGGTATACGAAGAAGTCCTGGCGCCGGCGCGTACGCGGCGGCAAGAGCAGGCTCAGCTGGTCTCGGTCTTGAATCGGAGTTTCGACCAGCTACTGGAGGTTCTGCACGAGTCCCGAAGGAGGCTGACTCTCCCGCTTGTGGATGCCGCCGATATGCTCAGCAACTGCATGGCCCGAGGGGGTCGTGTCTTGATTTCCGGGCACGGTGAGAGTGGAACGGATGCCATGAGACTGGCCGCGGAATTCACTGAGAGATTCGGCCATGAGAATCGAACGGGGCTTCCAGCAATCATGCTGCCCGAGGCAGGAATCGATAGGGGTTCAATTAACCGCGATCGCGACATCATGGTGGTGCGACAGATCGAAACGGTTGCCAGGGCAGGTGATGTTTTTGTCGGTATAAGCGCGAACAAGCGCTCCCGACCCCTCCTGCTGGCCTTCCGGTCGGCGCGCAACCTGGGCTTGAATTCCGTCGCCTTGGTGAGTCAGAACGCCCAGGATCTGCAACAGAGTGCCGACGTCGCGGTGATCATACCTTCGGCGGATCGCGAAAAGGTTCTCCAGGGTCAGCTGGTCATCATGTATCTCCTTTGTGAGCTC
>DAOTAI010000061.1:12954-16027 GCA_035593865.1 Acidobacteriota bacterium | reverse complement strand
GGCGACTGGATTTCCGGGATATTTCTCCCAGCGGATCAAATCGTCATCCAGAGGAATGGCCATCCACTGTTCCGGATCACGCTTTCCGATGCTCGTGTAAAGCAGGCGGGGACGTCCATCTCGACCAAGGATCGCGGACCCGGAGAAGACGTGATCCTCCCCTTTCTCGACGGAGGGCCACAAAGCAATCGGCAGGTGTTCCCAGTTCACCAGGTCCCGGCTGCGCGCATGCCCCCAATGCATATTCCCCCAGACCGCCTGATAGGGATTGTGCTGGTAGAACAGGTGGTGCCAGCCCTTGTAGAAGATTGTCCCGTTCGGATCGTTGTTCCAATGAGCCGGCGGGCGAAAGTGGTAGACCGGTCTTCGGTGATCAGACTCGGCCAGAGGAATCGCGCTCCGCACCGCCTTCATGGCTCTGTCGATGTGAGGATTGGCGTCCGGGGCGAAAGCAGCAAAAGCCGGCGCCGCGGTCGCGGCGAGCATTCCGGCAAACTGACGACGGCTGTAGACGCCGCTACTCATTCGAGTTCCCCGTGGACGATTTCCCCATTTGCCACCTGCCGTTTTCCATTTTGCCATTTCCTATCCCCGTTATATTCAAGGAGTGATGCCGGAGGTCGCAGCCCCGAAGGATTAAATGGAAAATGGTGAGGCAATTGCCAAAAAAAACGTGGCCCCGGCTTTCTTGCTGAATTCCGGATCAAATGACAACACATCCGCGTCATCCGTGTGATCCGTCTTATCCGTGGGCTTCTTCTCCACGGATAAGAGGGATCACACGGATGACACGGATGGAATCCGATCTTAACCTTCCTCGCCGGTATGCTTTCGGCGTCGAAATCCTCAACGAGGCAATTTTTGCAATTGGCTCACCATCTGCCAAACGAACCTGGCAGCTGACGACCGGATACTACTCTGGCGAGGCTTGCGGCGACTCTTCGCGTAGCGACGTGAAGCCTTCCACCAGGGCTTGATAGTCAGCCATACTCTGACCCGCTTCGGCGTATGGGACAAGGAAGAGGCTGACCGGCTTTCCATCCCTCACACCTGAGACCCGGTAAAGCTGTTTCCCATGCCACCCCCACCGAGGCAAACGCTTGACCAGATCTATATTCTCGTCAACGGCCAACATTTGGGGCCCGCGAAAGAGCGCCACTCGACTGGATCCTGCGTGATTATCGGCCACCACTCGAACGGCCAGGGGCAGGCTGATCCGGACAATTTCGCCCTTGGCCCAGTTTTTTTCAATTCTGAGGAACCGGCCGGGCTCTCCGCGATACGTGCGATCGCCGACTCTGGCTTCGAAGTCCCGAGCCCACTCGGGAATCGCCAAAAGCAGGGGAAAAGCCGTTTCGCTCTCCGGTTCGACGATCAGCTCAATAGAGCCACTAAGCGGGTAGTCGGTTCTGACCGTTACGTTAAGGCCAGGACGTCCATCAATTGGATGGAAAATCAGCTTTCCGTTGGTGTAGTCGAGAATCGCAGGCACTCCGTCGATCCATCCTGCGAGGGAGTCGGGTATGAGGGCAATGCCCCTGGGAATGCTCGAGGCGCAGCAGGAGACGTCGGGGAGGATGCCGTGGTTGACTTCGCCATAGCGCTTTCTACCCTGAAGCGGTGCAAAGTAGCACACCTGGCCCGTCAGCGGAGACTGGGCGCCCAGAAGCGCATTGTAAATGGTGCGCTGCAGTTCGTCTGCGTATTTCGGGTTACCCGTAAGGCGCAGCAGGTGAAGATTGAACTGCAGCCAGGTAACGGTGACACACCCTTCGGCGCCAGCAATGTATCTGGCCTCTTTGTAAGTACCATCGGGGCGTAGGTCCCCATCGGTTTGGAAAAATTCTTCCCAGCTGGCGCTGCCGTGAAGGTACAAGCGGTTCTTGACAATGTCATCCCAGGCGTTGTCACAGGCTTTTCGGTAATCGGGCTCTCCAGTCAGTCGATAGAGCTCCAGAAGGCCTACCAGGCAAGACAGCATTTCATAGGCTTTGGCGTTTGCCGTTCTGTTGACCTGGCCGTGATCCAGCAAGGAGGAAAGTATCTTAGGGCCGTGAGGCTGCTCCCAGGATCGGAGAATATACCGGCAGAACTCGAGGTATCGAGGCTCTCCAGTCTGCCGAAATAAGACCGCCATTGGTTCGAGAATGCTCGTGGGCGCCATTCCCACATGCTCACCCGATCGGATGATGTCCCGCTTCTCTTCGACGAAGACACGGTAAAGCAGGTCCGCCATTTTGCGGCAGCTCTCCAGGGCTGCCACATCGCCGGTGACGGAGTAATAGCTCAGAAGCCCGATCATGTTGTACTTGTGAGTCCAGACATCCCATGAGGTCCATCTGTCCTGTTCCCGATAAGTACCGAGATAGCCATCAGGCAGCTGGGTCGCCATCAATTCACGGGCGGCCTTGTCGATCCGCAATTTCAGGCGTTCGTCTCGAGTCTGGCGCCAGACAAGCGAGCCGGCGTGCAGGAATTTGCCGACGTGCTCTCCCATCCATGCCTGCGCGCCCGGCCGCTGCTGGAAGGGTTTCAGGATGCTATCCAGATCGAGTCGCAAAAGACGCAGTTCGGTGTTGAGCTTCATCCTTTCTGCGAGGTAACCCGGAGCGTCCGGGTTCTCAAAAGTAGCCGGGATATATCGATCACGGATCTTGTCCTGGACCGTGGGTTTCGGGTTTTCTGCGGCCGGGACAATGGTTAAGGATGACAGGCAGACCACACTCAATAGGAAACATCGCATGGACTGAATTCTAAGTGAGCGCAACAACCCTCCTCAAACGATTTCCCGTCCCTTATCATTAAGCGCGATCGCGAGCAGACAGAAAAAGAACCGGCTGCCGGCGACGAGAAGCAAACGAGATCAAAAGGAGAGACGATGCGGATTGTTGTGATCAACAGTGAGACGATGGGACGGGGAGACAGCGAGTTGGGTCAGAGGCTGCTCGGGTCTTTCCTGAGAAAACTCTGGGCTCGCCCGCAGAAGCCTGACGTCATCATCTTCTACAATTCGGGAGTGAAACTCCTGGCGCGCGGCTCAACGGTTCTCGACGCTCTAAAAGGGCTTGCAGAT
>DAOTAI010000061.1:0-12944 GCA_035593865.1 Acidobacteriota bacterium | reverse complement strand
GATGCCGGAGTCGATCTGGTCGCCTGCGGCACCTGCATCTCGTTCTTCCAGCTCAAGGACTCGCTCGAAGTCGGTCGAATCGGTGACATGGAAGAGATTGCCGGGCTTTTCATGACGGCGGACCATACAATCACCATCTAGGTCGCCGCTGACCCGATCACCCAAGGCATGCACAGAAGCCCTCTGTCCACCTCGCTGGTACAGTCAAACCAGCTGGTGCTCAGGGCGATAAAGGCCGGCCCCTTCTGGGAATGCCCTTCTTAGGTTCAGTGATTCTTCCTGTCCGAGGAGTAGCCTTCAAGAAGACCGCCTCGGTGGCCCGGACGTCGGTGAGATCGAGCTGGACGTTCTGGCCCGCTTTAAGCGTCGCCGATTTCGAAAAAGCCAGTTCCCCGTCGCGAAAGACCTCCAGTTTGTAATTACCTTCTTTCCGGGCTCCGACTTCGACCGTCAGATCGAATTTTGCTGTGTTTTGATCGGCAACGAAGCTGACCCGCGAGGGATCGGGCGCCTGATTGTCAAAAGCAGCCTCCGGGAATCTCAAAATGCCGACAGTGGCGCCGTCAGGCCGGTTCAGATGGCTGATTTTTGCCCCCTTCGCCCCGGTGGAAAAAGCCACGCCACCCGGTCCGGGAACTCCCGGGTGCAGAATGTCTTCAACGGCAGTCACCATAGCCGTCAGCTTGCGATAGGCCTCGGCGTAGGCGTCGGGCCTGCCGTTGTCGTCCATCATCTGGCCATAGCAGTAGGCCGAGTAGCCGTGCGCGCCGCGCTCGAGTGCGTTAATCGTATATTCCTGGAAAATGACCTTGCTCCCACCAACGATTTCAGTGTGGGGACCCTCGCCTCCGATCCCGATTTCCGAAGGCAGAAGAATCGGCAGGTTAAAGATATAGTCGAGATAGAAGGCATCCAGGTTGGGCCAGACGGCGCGCGCTTCGTCCCGATAGAACATGGACCCGATGACGTCCAGGTTGCCAAGCGCGTAAATGGTGTGATCGGCCCCCTGACTGCGAATGACCTCGGTCCGTCCCTGCTCGCCAAACGCTCCCCACAGATTGAAAGAAGTGAGCTTGTATGGGTCTTCGGCATGGAACGAGGTCGTGAAGTGGCGCCACCACCACGCCACCGCATTAAATTTAAACGCGTTCCAGTCTGACTTCCCGGTCTTGGCCTTCCAGTCCTCGTAGAACTTAAGTGTATACGGATTTACGTCGACCTCGCGGTTTAGAGGGACGTTTGGAATAAAGCCTTCCTCATTCCCGGTCTGCATCCCGATGACAGCGTTCGAATCCCGGTAACGGCGTGCCAACTGGCGAATGACGCGATTCTGAAAGGCGAAGATTTTCGGATGCGCATAGCAGGGCAGAAGCTCCGCCTGGGTCGCGCGGATCTTATCAAACGAGTCCAGGATGTTCCCGTTTTCGTCCTTCACCCACTGAACCGCATAGTTGGCCGACCCCCGATTGTCGTAATTAAACACCCAGAAGTCCCGTCCCCGGCGTAACTGGCCGTTGTCATGCATGAAGAAGACCCACCAGATCCTCACGCCATATCGACGAGCGGTGTTCACAATCTCGTCCGAAAAGTCGAAGGTGAACCGGCCTTCCTCTGGTTCGATGTCCTTCCAATGAAGCATGAACAGAGACACGTTGGCTCCGAGCTTCCGGTAGTTGGAGAAAACTTCATCCCAGTCTGTTTTCTGACCGCGTCCACGGGTGTCCCAGAACCCCGTTTCAATTCCCTTCACGAAAAACGGCGCCATCCTGCCTGTGGCGTCGCGAGCCATCAAGGCGAGCTTGCCGTTTTTCAGACGTGCGACCACAAACGGTGCCTTGACCTTATCCAGGTCCTCTTCGGGCACGATTCGAACAGGCGTCGGCCGAAAGGCCGGATCATAAGAAAGGAAGTCCTGGTCCTGGGCGGTGGCCATCGGCGTGCCCATCAAGGCGAAAATAACTAATAAGACAAGGACGCTGGGTGATTTCAGTCGCATAGCGGGTCTTATATTAACTCTGCCATGAGTGTAACCAAACGGTAACTTCCCGAGTCCAATGCTTTAGCCATTGGAGCATTCCGGCTCATTTCTTTGACCACTTCAAACATGAACCGTAGCGGGACCGCTCCTACGGCAACGAGTACGCATGGAGGTATATATGTCCCGAAGGGGTCGTATAGTGCTGATGCTCGCCGGTTTCGCAGTAATCTGCACTGCCGTCGGGGGCATCCTCTTTCTTTTCCCGGGAACGTCAGAGGCCCAGGAAGCAGCCCAACCGCTGGCGCTCAGACTAGACCGTGGTCTTCTTGCCAGTGCACACGAGATGCTCGAAGAAGGTCAGGAGACTTTCCGGTTCGATACGTTTGGCGATGAAGACTTCTGGGGCGGAGAACTGCGGCTTCACGACGCCATCAAGGGAGAAGCGCTGGGAGGCGTGGGCCCGGGTTTGAGTCCTCAGACCGCCTTGTCACTTGGCTTGAAAGTCGACCTGAACGCAATTCCGAAAGCCACCATCCAGGCATTGCGTCGCGGCCGGGTCGATCTTACTGATCCTGCGACGACTATAGATTTGCTTAAGGCTAATGCGGTTGTCGGCGTAACAGGCTTTTTCGACGACCAGGGCAACCTCGAGTCCGTCGGCATTCAGTGCGCTCTCTGCCATTCCACTGTCAACGATTCGCTGGCCCCCGGGATAGGTTTTAGACGGGACGGTTGGGCGAATCGCGACCTGAACGTCGGCGCCATTGTCGCTCTGGCGCCCGATTTGAGCTTCTTTGCTGAAGCCCTGGGTGTAAGCGAGGACACGGTCAGGCAGGTCCTGAACAGCTGGGGCCCGGGAAAGTTCGACGCAGAACTGGTCTTTGACGGGAAAGCGTTTCAGCCTGACGGAAATCCTGCCGCCACCCTGATTCCGCCTGCCTTCGGATTGGCTGGGGTCAATCTTCACACTTGGACGGGTTGGGGCTCGGTTACTCACTGGAACGCTCTGGTCGCGAACCTCGAAATGCACGGTAAAGGCACCTTCTTTGATCCCCGTCTCGCCGATGACAGCCAGTTTCCGATCGCCGCTAAACTAGGACTGGACAATGTGCGCAACGATCCAGATCTCGTCACCTCGAAGCTCCCGGCGCTGCATTTCTACCAGTTGGCCCTGCAGGCGCCAAAACCCCCTCCCAGAAGCTTTGATCCGGCTGCTGCCCAAAGGGGGGAAGCGCTTTTTAACGGCAAGGCACAGTGCGCCACCTGTCACGTACCTCCGCTTTACACCGAGCCAGGCTGGAACATGCATACCGCCGAGGAGATCGGAATCGACAGTTTTCAGGCCGACCGTTCGCCCGACCGCCGCTACCGCACGGCTCCTCTGAAGGGACTTTGGACGCACACCAAGGGAGGCTTTTATCACTACGGTCAGTTCGCAACGCTTCTTGACGTTATCAACCACTACAACGATCACTTCAACCTGAACCTGACCGAGACAGAAAAAGCAGAGCTGGCCGAATTTCTGTTGTCGCTGTAAGCTGCGGACGGGTCGGATGCGTTTGGAGCGCCGCGCTTTCTCATCCGCGTAATCCGTGCAGTCCGCATTATCCGTGGGTATACGCCCGCGGATAATACGGATTGCACGGATTACGCGGATGAACTCCCCCTCAACAAGACGCGTCTCGTCGGACCGACGGGTTATCCTTCACCAGGGAGGCAATCATGTCCGGAAACGACGAGAAGATAAACAGGAAACAAGAAGGATCCCAATGGCGGGCGGCCGCTGGATCACTTAAGCCGAAATCAGGCCGTAATCGAAAAAGGTCTAGGAAAGAGGCCGCGGCACTGGTGGATTTCACCACTGCGCCCCAGGTGAAGAAGTCGGTCGATGCCTGGTGGGATGACTTCTCTGGGGCCAGCCCTGAGGATCGCCTGCGGATGACCCGCGAGGCGCTCAAAACGGTCAAACCCGATCATCCCTGGTACAAGAATCTGTTTCCCGAGGCGATCATTGAACTGGGGGAGTCGCTTTCCCGCAAGCAATACGTGGCCTTCCTGGAGGAGCTACTCGACAGCCGCCCGGATGTATTTGATCCCCGGTCCGATTGGTACGCACTCTCGATCGCGACCGCCCGCATCTCGGATGATCCACCTGAAAGGCTGGAGCGGATCATTGGTCACGTGGCTAGTGTCACGGAGCAAATCGACGATACTCACTTCGCGCTTATCTCGATGTTGCGTTTGGGAGGTCAGGAGACCGCAGCGCAGCTGATGATCGACGCCCTCATTCCTTTGCTGGAGTCCTCGAGTCTGACGCCGTGGGGCCTCGACCAGTTGGTAGACTGGGCTATGTTTAAGGCGTATCAGTGTTGCGCAGCCGCCGGAGCCAGCGAGGAGGCTATAGAGGAATCATATCAGTACTTGTTGCGGTTGGGCATCAAGGACTGCGACGAGACCCGTCGACGCCAACGTGCCTTTGCGCTTTCTTGGGCCGGCAAAATAGACCGGCAATGGTCCAGCCAAGACTTCTCCGCGCAGGACAGACACCGAGTCGGCGAAAACGTGTATTTGCTGCTGGTGGACTTTTGGCGATGGCTTAGCGTTTTTCAGGGGTTGCCTGCGGTGGTGAGCGACGAATTTCGCCTTATCCTTTTGCAGTACCTCACTTTCAGCAAGCACCCGGTAAATCGGTTACTCACCGGCCTGAAGCGGAGGGAGTTTGAGCCGTTCCTGGCTGCGAAGTTAGAGTTCCTCTGCCTGGACCACCTACATGCTCCGGCCGCAGTGGTGGCCATGTTGCATCTGTATGACTTTCTTCAGGAACGCGGCTTGGTCGACGTTCCAACTCGCGACTCCGCGAGACGCGTCTGCGAGGCATTATGGACGGACCTCAAAGAAGGGATGGGGAATCAATGGAGTCGCTTCGCCTTTCTGGAACGGTGGCTGCCGCCCGATTTCCTTCGCAAACCCACCTTGTTCCATTTTGCGCCTCGCCCAAAGCCCACTTACTGAGCTGAATCGTGGGCGGTGTTGCCGGTGAGCGCCGCCGCAACCGGGATTTGTCAGGCGATCGACCGCAAGACAGACTCGAGAGATGCTTTCTGGCCCACGTTTCTGACTCTTCATGTTGCAGTGTTCCCAACCCTTCTAATCAGCCGAGCGGTGAAATGCCGAGCCTGTTGGCAGTACCGTGCGACCTTATCCTTCTGCCAAGGTCGTGAGTAATGCCGAATTGAAAGAACGCGCTTCTGTTCCATAACAAGTATCGGAGTGGGCCCAAGGGCCGGATGCTCCGCTACCCGCTGTCCTCGTGGTACAGCAAGACGTAGAATTCGGTAGGAGTTCCGGAGCGCTTAGTATTAACATTCGTCCTATCTGCCACGTGAATGTGCAGTCCGGTTAGGAGACTCGACAACGGCTGACGATCCGTACTTGATCTTCTTCCGATCAACGCCGGAGGAGACGAAGATTTCGCCTTCTTTGTCCAGTTCGCTACAGAGCCTCGAATCCGCATTCCTGCTGATTTCGCAGCACCGCTTTCCGCACGCACTCGTGTTGTGCGCCTCAGTATTGAGAGTGTCCTGACGTTTGGACTAAGAGAGTTGTCCGGTTGCACCGCTGGCCTGGCTCAGTTGATGCGCCAAGCCGTTAAAGGATCTCCAATTCTGGCGGAGTTTGAGCTCGCGCGACTGGATAGCTTTCGAACCCTGAGGAATGAGATCGTCCACCGTGGATATAGTCCGAAAGATGATGCGCGGGCGGTTGTCGAACTACTCGAAACCGGCTTTCCCTTCCTGGATGTCTGTTATCAGGTCTACGCGGATTTTTCACTGCAGAAAGGGCTTTGTGAGGAGCTTTCTTGGCATTTGGGAGTTGCCGGACAGGTTATGAGGCAGGTTCGTGATATCTCCGACCTGGACGCCTCATATTGCCTGAATGCTTTTGGTCACCTAGTAAATTGGTCAATACGCGACATCCTAGCGCCGGCTTTGGAAATCAGCGCTGTAATAGAGGGTGTGAAGTCTGAGTGGACTTCCGTGCAGAAAGAGAAGTTGGAGTGGGAGCTAGAGAGAGAGTTTGGTGCGTCTTGGTCGTTTCGGTGTCCGGTTTGTAGAAGATCTGACAGTTTTGTGTGCGGGCTTGAGTTAGGCCCAAATGTGATGAAGGTAAATGCCGGAGTCTGCACCGAGTGCGAACTCCGAATCCCTTCCTCCTGGCGGTTCCTCGCAGACACGCTTTGTCGTAAACAGGTCAACGACAGCAGAGACAAAATACTCAAGGATTGCGGTATAGCAAGCGAGTAAACGAATGTCCATAGACTTGCGGTCGGTTTCAGCCACCCTCGCCCGGCCTCGCCGGACTCTCTAGGTGCCCAGTTGCGGCTCCAGGCTGGGACGCCCCCTCGCGTAGTTGGCGGTTCAGGGTTACAATCAGGCGGTATGCCGACGATAGCTCGCACTAGAGGTTATCGTTTCTTTTTCTTTAGCCTGGGTCGCACCGAACCGATTCATGTTCATGTCGACAAGGGCGACGCTTACGCCAAATACTGGCTCAGACCGGTAACTTTGGTGCGGTCGCGTGCGTTTCGGGAGCAACGAACTAAGTGATATCCAACATATAATCGAGGAAAACGCGGATGCGTTTGAGGAGAAATGGCATGAGTTCTTTGCCGGTGACAGTTGATCCCTTGGCGATCGACGTTTCCTTTACAGCTCACCAACTGCGTGTGGTGTTAGCAGATGGTCGAGAGATTCTTGTTCCACTAGCGTGCTTTCCACGGCTCCGCCGAGCAACAGACGAGCAGCGCAAGGACTGGCGGCTTATTGGTGGTGGGATCGGAATCCACTGGGAATCAGTCGACGAAGATATTTCTGTTGAAACCCTGCTTTCGATCCGATAGGCCGGGCCGGTTACAGGAATCGTGCCTAGCTATAGCTAAGCTTCCGTACCAAGCCACGAAACAGTCGGGCAGGTTCTGAACAGCTGGAGGTCGGGAAGTTCGACGCCGCGTTGGTTCTGCACAGGAAAGCGTTCTAAGACGATGGGCAGTTGGCCGCGACTCTGATTCCACCAGACTTCGGTCTGGCGGGTGTCAACCTCCACAGCTGCCGACGGGCAGATGTTGCTTTCCATCCGCGTAATCCGCGCTATCCGTTCTATCCGTGGGTATCACGCCCGCGATAATACGGATTGCACGGATTACGCGGATGAAGTCACTTCCGACCGCCCCCAATTTTTCGAGCTGCACGATGGTCGACGGCTCTTAATTCAAGGGGCAACCCAGATTGTTTTCGAAATCCAGTGTGTCGGCCAGGGTGAGCATTGTATCTCGGTTTCCGCTCGCCAGAGCCGCATCGACCGCCGCTATTACGGAAGCGGCTGTTTCCGGATATCCCACGCCGGGATGGGACGCGTTAAGAAGCGCTGCTACGGCTGCTCTCAATAGGATTCGAGCCGCGCCCTCCGCTTCCGGTCCCCCGCCGAAGTTTAACGCTTGGTGCAAAGTCGCGGCGGCCAGAGTGGGGAAGGCATCCGCCTCACTGAAAACGCTCCCGACCAACTCTGAAGGCGAGTAGCCTGCAGGGGCCCAACTGTTTGTATGGTTCTTCCAATAGCCGGGCGAGCAACCTTCACTGTGACAAGCGGTCATCAGTGTCGCAGTTTCTGAAAAGTGAGTCTCCACCTTGTCTCGACCGCCCCCCGTCACATAGTGCGCTCTGAAGCAAACGACATCGCCACAAGCAACGTTGTTGAGATCCAGCCCGAGGCTGCTCAAGTTGTCCAAATCGACACTCAGTGTCGTTTCTCCGCCGGTCAGGGGCAATCCGCCGCCTCCCCCCAAGATCGCAGCATCAATCCGCACCCACGACACAACCTCACTGCAGCCTACAGGATTTCCGGCCCCGTCAGTGGCAATGGAAATTTGAATCTTTCCATCGTCGACCTTCTCCGGATGCTCATCGGATAAAGTACGTGTGGTGATTGTGACGTCCGGTCCGGTCACCAGCGTTGCTGGATTGCTCGAGAAACTCAACGTCGTTGTTCCCTCAGCACTGTGAGCCAGAACGGCTAGCCCGGAAGCGATGATAAGAGCACTGCAAATAACGGCTAAGGCAATAAGACTGGTAAGAGTATTTCTCCTGGCGGTGTAGCTCATTTCTTGCTTCTCCTTGGCTTTGCGTGCCCAAGAGGTTCGGGCACAGTATTAAGGCTGGCTCTATCTTCGATCTTTTTCGCGCGGGGATTGTCAAAGCGCCGTAAACCATTGTCAACGAATGTCATTAACGTTCGTTTCGGAGCAACGAGACCCGTGACGTAGTGACGAAACCGTAGGGTGGGTTTCGAATCAATTTCGGCATTGGCAATGCCGAGCCCGGCGAGCAACTGAATTAGCACCGAAGCGTATCGGTGCAGGTGACGTAGGGTGGGTTTCAATCCGCCCGGAAAAACGCCGTCCGGATTCGAAACCCAGCCTACAAATCGATTTCGGGACCTTTCACAAGCGCGGCCAATCGGGCGAGTTCCTCCAGAGACTGCTTTTCGTACCGGTGGTAGGACGAATACGGCCATTGCGAAGGATCTGTGCACAATCCATGCTTCACCGGGTTGAAGTGGATATAAGCCAAATGGTTCTCGAAGTCCTGCTCATTTCGAATGGTATGTTCGTAGTAACGCCTCTGCCAAACCTTCGCCTCGCCCTTTTTCCTTCTCGACGAATCTATGCTGTCATACAGAAACGGAAACGCTGTCCGCATGCGCTCGTCTCGGGTCACATGCTTCTTGATCTCCTTCCAGCGACTCGGGTAATCGTCGTCTTCAGCGGGCAGCGTCCAAAGGCAGTGAAGATGTTCCGGCAAGAGAACCCAGCCATCAATCTCGAAAGGAGTCTTGGAGCGCACGGTAGTGATCGAATCGCGCAGTACTGAACGGGAGATTTCATCACAAAGCCAGGGTTTTCTTCCATGGGTAACGACCGTGAAAAAGTAGGTCCCACCCGGCTCTCGGCGCCGGCGATAGTTGGCCACGTAGCATAAGTTATGACGAAGAGCGATCGGCTGCAAGCGGTATCGAGACCGGTGACGCCAAGATCCGAGCTCAGCTTCCCTCCAACCTCGGCTTGGACACCGCCAGCCTGAAAATCACATTCAGGAACTAGCCCCAACTAAGGTGGGTTTCGAACCCGACCGGCGCTTTTCCCGGCGGATCGAAACCCACCCCCTCCTTCCGCCGCCTCTCCCTGACCGCTGCTCCCGCCTTGGATACTCAACTCAAACGGAGAGCAATGCCTAGGCCATTGGTGCCTCCTCGCTCGTCTCGACAACGGTCTACAGGGTAGACTCCAAGACCAAGGGAACGCCGAGAGTCTCGGCCACAAAGTGCACATATCTCGCTTCTTCCTCGGTAACGATGTTGTCTGTCAGGACGTACTCCACGAGCGCTTGAACAAATGCCTGGTGAAGATCAGCCCGTTCTTTATCCTGCAATCCGAATTGCCTGGCTGTTCGGTCAAGCAGCTGGACCTCCTGTAAAGTCAGGATGCCATCTTTGAGGACATCGTACAGAATTGCGGTGTAAGCTGATGTCGCGGACATCTTTGGCCTTTCACGGTAATCGGCTTTCGATCTGGCCCGCGAAAGGGTTCTTCCACATCGAGGAAGTGTGGGCATGAAGGAAGTGGACAAAGGAATCGCGCTGCATCCAAGTTGCCCGAGAGTGACCTCACTGTTTTTCCGGGCTGCGGACAAGCAGAGCTGAAACAAGGCCGCGGTGGCCTTGGCGTCAGCCAGGCCGATATGCCCCTCTTGATATGGAATCCCGAGATGTGAGCAACAATGTACGAGTCTTTTACCCTCTGGCGGATGCAGGCCGTATCTACCGGCAAGGCGCATTGTGCAAAGGGAAGGGATCGCCTCAGGCAGGGGCGAATCGATTCGCTGGAATTCCTGTCTTAGAAAGCCAAGATCAAAGCGAACGTTGTGCCCAACCAACACTGTCCCCGCTAACCGCTCGGCGACATCGCCGGCAATCTCCGGAAATAAAGGAGCGTGACGCACGTCATCATTCGTGATTCCGTGAATCCAAGTCGGCCCGACGTCCCTTAAAGGATTGACAAGCGTTTGATATTCATCGATCACCGTCCCGTCGGCGCGTACTCTTATTATTGCGATCTCGACGATCTTTTCCATGCGAGGAGAAAGGCCGGTCGTTTCAACATCGAATACTGAAAAAGTGCACTCCTCTATGGAATTACTTGGACCCTTCGGACGCACCGTTCTTTTGGTTCTGGAGGGTTGGCTTCGAGCCTCGACTTTCTGTTTTCGCGGTTGCGAGGCCCCTTTGAGTGAAACTAGTTCGCGTGCTCTTGCAAGACGCTCGTCGAGCTTCGAAGGGCGAGCGCCGGGTGCCCGATGCTGTCTGGCGTATCTCTCAAGGACACTCACCTCTTTGGCGTATTCACCCTGACTTCGATACACGATGGCAAGCTGTTCGTAGTACCAAGGAGCCACGCCCCAACCCTTCGCGTGACTTTCCGCCTCAATGACGTCCAGCAGGGAGAGGAGCAATTCTTCAACTTCCGAGTACTCGCCGCGCCTTTTCAGATCTTTAACAACCTCGACGTATCCGGTGTAATGCTTTCCGTTTAACAGACCCAACCGGGCAGACGTTGGCTTAGTGGCCGTGATCGCCGTCTGGTGACTTGCTCCCATTCTTGAAGGCGTTTCCTTCCTGGCGCTGTAATGAGTGTGTTGAAGGCTAGTTGCGCCGGAGTCTCGGGCCGGGGAGTGGCCAGTCATCGAAGGTTTCGAAGGGAGCGTCCGGTCAAGGAATCTGACGAGAAGAAAAAGCAGACTCCCTATTACGAGCAAAGCAATTATTGACCCCGCGACCATTTCTTAGCTCCTTGTCATTTGAGGTTCTGCGGAGGACCCGTATGACCGCCAAGTAGGCCTTCGCAATCCGATGCCTCTTCTACCTTAGTCCGCCCAAGTTGTCTAGAATTCTGCGAAGCACTATAGGGTCCCATGATAGGGGTGCAAAGGGAGTGGAAGGTCGGGTACCGCCCCTTAGGCCGATTGATACCGGCTGTATCATTACCAGGCCAAAACCCGATAACGACGCCGGCATCAGGAACAAGCTCAAGGAAGAGCAATACCAGCGGTCACGCTAAAGCGTTGATTCTCTTGGTGCCGGAGGGGGGAGTCGAACCCCCACGAGCTGTGAGGCTCGCCAGATTTTGAGTCTGGTGCGTCTGCCAGTTCCGCCACTCCGGCTTGGAATGGGTCTCGAACAGAGGCGAAGTATAGCATACAGGCAGCCGGGCTTCACGTCGAACCGTCGCATTAACAGTTGAACGGTCGCTTGAGTAGCTTAAACTTCGCTGGAGTCACCCGGAAGTGAAGAGCCCGCAGATAGAACGGATGGCGCGGATAACGCGAATGATCCAATGCCCGGATGGCAAAGAGAGCATGCTGCTCTAATCAAGCAGGCCGAGGCGAGTCAGTTCGGCGCGCAGCTTGGCTTCTCCCTGGTACAAGATTCCTTTGATTCCCAGCTGCTCGGCTGCCTCGATGTTCACCGGCAGATCGTCGATAAAAATCGCCTCGCTGGGACTGCATCTCGCTCTGGCAAGAGCCTCCCGGTAGATCACCGGGTCCGGCTTCATAGCTCCTACACGAAAGGACAGAACCTGCTCGTCAAACTCGTGAATCAGGGGAAAAGTGGTTTCAAGATACTCCCAGTGCATCTCATTGGTGTTCGATACAGCCACCATCTGATATCTGCACTTAAGCTCTCTGAACAGCTGCGGCGAGATGCACTGACCCTCCGGAGTGTCGAAGGCGAATATGCTGGCCCACCCGCTCTTGAAGTCTGCCAGACTGACCTCCATCTCCAACAGCTTGCAGGTCATCTCGTAAAAGGCCTGAGTCGGCAGTCGGCCGCTTTCATAAAGAGGCACTCCCGGATGATTCGCCATCCTTTGGGTAATCTCCTCCCCCGCCAGGCGGCTATACGGCTTCACGCGACGAAGTGCTGTCGGATAGTCGAGCGCCACCAGCACTTGTCCCACGTCAAGCAAAACGGTCCTAATATCTGGCATCGTTCGCAAAGGGAAAAACCGAACTCAGTTGCTCACGAACAGGTACTCCTTCATCCCGTTGCGCAGCAGATATGAGTTGTAGACACGAAAAGAAGGCATCAACTGACGCAGATCGACGTCGTGGTAGCGGGGACAGGCACGCAGCACGGTCGTGGTGATCTCGCATTCGACGTTGTTCTCATCCAGTATCCGATAAATAGCCGGCCGGTCAGGGATGTGCTTGCCGGTCGCTATCAGCGCGTACAAAACCGAACCGGTGTGGCAAAAACGCGACAAATGCCGCATCAGGTAGAGGAATTCTTCCCGCTCCAGATAATTGAAAATATCCCAGGCCATCAGGATATCGAAACGAGTGTCTTTCTCGAAGGGCAGCAGGTACTGAAAAACCGCTTCGAAATCGACTGAATCGCTGCCAGAGACGTAATCAAATGAGCTGAGAGTGCGGTAAAGGTCCTCTACCCGGATTCGACAGGGATACCGCCCTAGAAACTCGATGTTTTGGCCGACTGGAGGCCCGAGTTCCAGAATATGGTACTTGCGATCTCTACGAAGCTGGCGAAACAGAGTGCTAAGCGCCAGAGATGGTCGAATCTCCGTCTGGCTGCTTGCAACCGTTTCCGCTTCATCGCTCGGGCCCGAAAAGCGCCGAAACCAACGCATTTACGACCTTGCAACCGGAGGATTGGTCTTGAATCCCAAGTCGGGTCTCTTTAGATCATCTTCCTTTTTCGGTTCCGCCTTCGTCTCTACCAGCGCCTTCTGCGATTCTGCCGCGGCCTTATCCCGGTGAGGCGCCGGTTTTTCGGTCGGGGTCGAATCCATGTCAATGCTCCCCTTAAACTTCGATCCGTCTTCCAGCGTCACTCG
>DAOTAI010000581.1:0-2627 GCA_035593865.1 Acidobacteriota bacterium | reverse complement strand
CTCGAAACTATCAGGCTGCGGCGTTCGATAACAATCGGATCAATAAAACGCTCGTAAACATCGTGAATCAGAATGGAAGCCGGCGAAAAAAGATAGTTGTTCGCCGTCGAAATGATCTTGGCAAAGATTCCGCCGAGCAGCACCGCGCCGACAAGGGTGGGCAGACCAGAGCGGGCGGTAACGGGAATGATCTCGCGGGGATTTTCAGGTCGGAACATCGAGCCCCCAATGACAGCCACGGCGACGAGCATGGTTTCCAGAACCAGGGTGCCGATAATCCAGCCGTAAACTGCCCGGCGAGCGTCCCGCTCCGAACGGGCGGCGAAAAACTTCTGGTACATTCCCTGGTTGCCGATCAGGAGCAACATCGTCGGTATCGTAAAGCCCAGCGCCTGCAATACGCTGAGATTTCCGAAGACCTGGAAGTGGGTTTCCGGCAGACGGGAGACAACTCCCGACCAGCCGCCGGCAGCTGACAGGAGCAAAGGAAGCGCGATCACCAGGATACCGGTCACCAGCAGTCCGATCACCACATCCAGGTAGGCAACGGAGGCCATCCCGGCGGCCGCCGTGAAGGCAATCACGAAGGTGCCCATGATGTACATGCCGGTCGTACGATCCAGGGCAGGGAAGATGAGATGAAGGATGTCCCCGCCTCCCTTGAACTGGTAGCTGGTAATAACGGTGTAGGAGATGACAATGGCGACCGTACCGAGCACCCGGGCCGCTGAGTTGTAGCGCGTTTCGAGCAAGTCAGGCACTGTGAATTGAGCGAAACGGCGCGCCCGGCCCGCGATCAAAGCGATGACGATCAATCCGAACCAGCCTCCGGCTGGTTGCCACAGCGCCGGAAAGCCATTTCTGAACGCGTTCTCGGCGCCTGCAAACAGGCTTCCCGCGCCTATCCATGAGGAAAGTAAAGTGAAAACCAAAACGGTCCACGGCAATTTTCGTCCGGCGACCAGGAAATCAGCGCGGTTTCGAACGCCTATGGTTTTTAAAACTGTAACCACACAGAGAACCGCAACAACAACGGCCAGAACGATCGCGTAAACAGCAGTCTGATTGGATCCCACTTGCCAATGATACTCGCAACCGCCATTTGGCCGCACCGGGCTTGACGGCGCTTTCTGCGAATGCATCTAATAGAAAGCCGCGGTCGCTGTTTTCATCCTGGAGCTGGCGTTTTGTGGTCGGTGCTCCATTTTCCGGTGCGAGGTGAACTGTGACATCTTCTCTGCTTGCCGCTACGATAATCGCCGCGCTGGGGGGCTTGCTCTTTGGCTTTGATACGGCTGTTATTTCGGGAACAACTGATTGGCTCACCAAGGTTTATAGCCTGACGTCATTCGGTCTCGGATTCACGGTAGCCAGCGCTCTCATCGGGACCATCGTCGGTGCCTTTGCGGCCGGAAAACCCGCTGATTCGCTTGGTAGACGGCGCACGCTGGTTCTGGTCGCCGTGCTTTATTTCTTCTCAGCTGTTGGGACGGCCTTGGCGTGGGACTGGTACTCTTTCGTTTTCTTCCGTTTCCTGGGTGGACTGGGCGTTGGAGGGGCGTCAGTCGTCGGTCCCATGTATATCGCCGAGATTTCGCCAGCTCGGTTGCGCGGGCGACTGGTCGCCGTGATGCAGTTCAACATCGTCCTCGGCATCCTTCTGGCTTTTTTCTCCAACTACGTCATTAAAGCGCTCCGCATTGGGCCAACTGAATGGCGCTGGATGTTCGGGGTCGAGGCACTGCCGGCGGCGGCCTTTTTCTTTCTCTTGTTTCTGACCCCCGAGACTCCGCGGTGGCTGGTCGGGCAACGACGGTTGGGCGAGGCGCGCGAGGTTCTCGCTCGCATGGGGACAGATACCGGCAACGTGGAGCAGGAGATCGGTGAAATCCAGGCGTCGTTGGATCTGGAGCACCACAGCTTGCGAGAACCGCTTTTCCAGCGGATGTACCGCAAACCGATTCTGCTCGCCGTCGCCATTGCGATGTTCAACCAGCTGTCCGGGATCAATGCCGTTCTCTACTACGCCCCGCACATCCTGAAGATGACCGGCGTGGCAGAGGACACGGCTTTTCTGGAGGCCGTGGCGATTGGGGGAACCAACCTGGTTTTCACCATGGCTGCCCTGGCTGTCATTGACTATTTCGGACGGCGTAAGCTGATGATCGCCGGCTCGCTGGGCTACATCCTGAGCCTGGGAGTGACCGCAGCGGCATTCCACAGGTACGAGGGTAACTTCACACTAGAGGGCGGCCTCGTTGTCCTGCTGGGTCTGCTGGTGTTTATCGCTTCCCATGCCTTTGGACAAGGCGCCGTAATCTGGGTGTTCATCAGCGAAATCTTCCCCAATCGAGTGCGGGCTCGCGGCCAGGCACTGGGCAGCTTCACCCACTGGGTCATGGCGGCGCTGATTTCGTGGACCTTTCCCATGATGGCAGAAGTCTCAGGCAGCTACGTTTTTGGTTTCTACACCGCAATGATGGTGCTTCAACTGCTGTGGGTTATCTTCATCATGCCTGAGACGAAAGGCGTTCCGCTGGAACAGATCCAGAAAAGGCTGGGGATTCAGTAAGGTGCTCCGGGGCGGTGGGTTTCATCCGGGCGCTGACGCGCCCTCCTTCGAAACC
>DAOTAI010000580.1:0-2638 GCA_035593865.1 Acidobacteriota bacterium | reverse complement strand
TTATTTGCAGAAGGTTGAGGTATTGACGGACGAGGTGTCTGGAGAGCCCGGTAGTGGCGCAGACGAAGTCGAGCTTAGGACATTTTTGGTAGGCAGTTTTGACCCGGTGGAAGTCGGTCAGATAGCGGTCGACAGCCCGCTGGGAATGACGAGTTTCGTTAGCCACTCGCCGGGGATCTTTCTTTTCATAAATGGCTTTGCGGATAATCGCGGTCTTGTGGGTGATTTAAAGTCGGGTCGCAGATTGGCCTGGGCCAGGCGTTTCCAACCGAATCCGAGGTACACGGCGTCTCGGGGAAGGTTGGTGTTCTGACGGGTATCGAGCGGTTCTAGCCCAGGGCGGTTCAATTTATTGGACATCGATTCAACTTCTTGGCCAGAGAACGCACCCGGGAACCGAACGAGGCACCTCGGCCCTACCTCTTTCTCCTTGTCATTCAGACAGTTGTCTACTTCCCGATCTCTCTGGAATACCGATTGCTACTTTTGACAATAAGCGACTCCAGGATTAACCAAAGAGAAACAGTCAGATAACAACAGGAAAAACACGAGGCGCCGGGTGACTCTACGTCTTCCAACATCCGTGGGGGGCCGATAGACAACGGTCCACTCGCGCTTTTTTCTCTTCTCTGGTTTTCTCTGCACTTCTCTGTGGCTGAAGTTGATCCTGAGTCGGAGGAAGGAACTATGCAAAAGACTGTTTACTGGCTCACCCTCATTTTAAGCCTGTTTCTTGTCTGTTCACCGGCAATTTCGGCCCAGGTGATCACGTCGCCGGTCACGGGAACCGTGACTGACGCGACAGGTGCGGTAGTACCAGGCGCTACGGTAACCTTGACCAACGTGGAAACAAACGCCTCTCAGACTGCCGTGACGAACGATATCGGCGGCTATGTCTTCCCACAAGTCCTGCCGGGTCTTTACAACGTCAGCGCGGAACTGCCTGGGTTCAAGCGTGCAGTGGTAGAGCAGGTGCGCATCGAAGTTTCGTCGCCGGCGACTGTTGACCTGCAACTGGAGGTTGGAGGAGTAGCTGAACAGGTGGTGGTAACCGCCTCTCAGGGGCAGGCGGCAATGAACACCATCAATGCCGAAATCAATACGATTGTGAACCGCGCTCAGATCGAGGATCTGCCGCTCAATGGCCGCAACGTTGTGGAGCTTGCGCTGCTGCAGGCGGGGGTGACCGGCAGTGGCGAGATTGCCCGGGAGGCAGCAGTGAACGGAATGCGGGGGACCTTCAACAACCTGACATTGGATGGCGTCAACAACCAGGACAACTTCATCCGGACAGATGCCTTCTTTGGAGTGATCCCGTTGCGCGAAAGCTTTGTTCAGGAATTCAACCTGACCACTTCCAATTCCGAAGTGGATGCCGGAATCGGCGCGTCTCAGACCCTGATGGTCACCCGTTCCGGATCGAATGAATTCCACGGGCAGGCGTTCTATTACCATCGTAACGATGCCTTGAACGCCAACACCTTCTTCAACAATGCCACCGGGCTGGAAAAAGCCCGAGTACGCAACCATCAGTATGGCGCCAGTGTGGGCGGCCGAATCATACCCGACAAGCTGTTTTTCTTCGTCAACTACGAGGAGGAGCGCGACCCTTCGACGGAGCCGGTTGCGCGCATCGTTCCGACCGAAGCGGCCAAGCAGGGGAATTTCACCTATCTGAGCAACAACGCTGGGCTTCAAACGGTCAATCTGTTTCAACTGACCGGCGTCACTCCTGATCCGGAAATACAGGCGCTGCTCAGTCTTATTCCTCCTCCCAACGATCCGAGTTTGATCGACAACCCCAACCTGTCCGGGTTCCGGTTCAACAGTCCAAGCGAAAGTGACAGCGACTGGTTAAACCTGCGGGTAGACTTCGAGCCGTGGCAGAACCATGCGTTCACCGCGGCCTTCCATCAGTTCCGCTTGGACGTTCCAAATGACCCCAGCAACGACATCGATGCCCGATTCCCGGGTCTGCCGGGCGCCGGCCAGGAATCAACCAGGCGGCTCGGTTCGGGATCCTGGAGGGCGACTCTCAGTCCGACGATTACCAATGAGCTGCGTTTCGGCGTGCAGTGGGCGCCGGTCGACTTCATCACCGGGGAATCCTTCGATCGAGGCTACCAGATACTGTTTTCTGATCCCGGTCTGGGTGAGGTCGATTTGTTCGAAAATCCTATTCAGACCTTTACGGCGCAGGGACGCAACGCGCCAGTGTACGACCTGTTGAACAATTTGAACTGGGTGAAAGGGCCCCACACTTTTAAAATCGGGGGCAACTACCGGGCGCTCCGGGTGGATCAGTACGACACCTTTGGAGTTATCCCCCAGTACATTCTCGGTTTCGGCGCTGGAAATGTGGACCCTTTGAGTGCGGACTTGTTTCCCGGAGGGATTGCCCCGGAAGATCTGGCCATCGCTTCCGAGATGCTGGGCATTCTCGGCGGTTACGTTCGAACCGCTCAGCAAACTTTTAATGTGAGCAGCCGGACATCGGGGTTCGTCCCAGGTGCAAGAGAAGACCGATTGATCAAGCAAAACTTTTTTTCAGTCTTTGGCGGCGACAGCTGGCGACTCCGCCCGGATCTGACCGTGAACTTCGGCCTCCGCTGGGAATTTCACGGGGTTCCGACAGAGG
>DAOTAI010000060.1:0-16194 GCA_035593865.1 Acidobacteriota bacterium | reverse complement strand
GCGGCAATCTTCTCGGCTGCCTCGGCGATCTCCTGGTTTATGCTGCGTACCTGGACATGAAAGGAAGGAACTATGCCTTGCTTTGCCAGCAAAGACCGGAACTCGGCCATGGCAAGTTGAGAGTCGTGATCGACTGCCGAGATCATGGCAAAGCGCGCGTTGGGGCTGGCGAGAGCTTCTTTTACAGCGGCGCACAGAACAGGCGCCTGGATATGGTCGCCCGGCGGAATTGAGAACACCCAGGGTACGAAAGCGTAACTCACGGTCTTGTCCGTGCTTGCCGGATTCACCAGGGCCAACCGCGATTTTGCTGTGATCTGCTCGGCAAGGTGGGTGGAAGCCCCGTCGATTCCGCCGACAATGGCCCACACCTTTTCGTTGTAAACCAGGCGTACCAAATCCCTGTCACCGCCCTCCCAGGGATTTTCAGACCAGACGGCAAGCAGCCGAAAGGGGAGACCTCGATAGCCCCCTTCGGCGTTAGCTTCCTCCAGGGCCATTTGAGCGGCCAGCCACATGTCACCCGCGAGCGGATGGGTGTGATCGCCCGGACCAAAGTATCCGATCCTGACCTCGGTGACGTCCGCCGGCTCGCCCAACTCTCGTCCCGGCCCCGGGTACTCGAGCTGCTTCTTTCGGCCGTCGTAGTGAGGTTGTTGGGCGGCAAGAAGCTGGGGAAGAAGGGTAAGAATGAGGAGTATGGCACTTGCCGACATGCGCAGCGACCGGGAATCAAAGAAGCGAAAAACGAGGAATTCCCGGTCGATTCTCCTTTTGCCTTTTTCCAGTCTCAATGATCGCGGCTCAATCGGTCCCGCGGGGCAATGTACCCGCGAGGAATTCCGAGGTCCTCACGGGAATAAAACTTCCACCGCCCGTTTTCGCGTTTGCCCAGGTAAACCTCCCCCACATCATCCAGACAGGCGCTCATAACGATATCGCCCGTGACTCCCGGCCAAGGCGCAGGCAGGTAAGCGAGCACGTCGCGAATCTTGGCGCGATTCAATCCCGCCACCTGGATTGCCCAAATGAGCATATTCATTCCGTCGAACCCATGGGCGGCGTAGGTGTCAGGCTCGGTTCCAAAGCGCTTCCGGAAACGCTCCCTGAAGCTGTGCAACTTGGGATCATCCCGGTCCGGGTTCCAGGGGAATGCGCAAATCACCCCTTCGGCGTTTGCTCCAGCAGCCTGGACAAACTCGTCTGACAGACACCGGTCGAAGGCGAAAAATGGCTGATTCATTCCCATTTGGCGCATCTGGTTCAGGATCTTCGCGCCCTCGGCCGCGTCACCCCAGTGGACGACAGCCTCGACATTCGCCCTGTTTATCCTCTCGAGTTGCAGGGAAAAGTCCTCATCGCCCACATGGTAGGCCATCTCGATGGGAACCGGCCGGCCGAGTCTTCTACTGCCGTCTTTGAATTCGCGGATGCCGAAACGACCGTAACGGTTGCTGGCCCGGATGACCCCGACCCTTTTGAGGTCCAGCTTGCGGTGGAGATAATCCACCAACATATAGGCTTGCTGGCGGTCGTCTCCCATATTGCGGATAACCCAGGGAATGTTCGTTTCGATAAAGGTCGGATCTGAGTCGCCTGTATTCATTACGGGAAGTTCCGCTTTCAGCGCGACACGGATAGCGATATGGCTATTGGCGCCATCAATCGTTCCAAGTATGGCCCAAACGTTATCTTTATAGGCCATTTTTACGATTTCGTTACCGGAAGATCCCCATAAGCCGTTGTCGTTGCTGATCACCAGCTCGAACGGGATTTTCCTCTTAAGATACCCTCCGCGGGCGTTGGCTTCCTCGATCGCCAGCCGGCTACCTCGTAACATCTGGATGCCGAGCGCTTCTTCGTGGCTCTTGCCGCCGGTTGCAATCGACACTGTTGCCACAAGGGGGCCAATAAAGCCGATTTTCACGGTATCGACATGTTCGGGTTCTGGAATACTCCGTCCAGGGCCGGTGTACTCCATCTGAAGCAGGAAATGCTCCTTGAACGGCTTCACACCACCGAAGGGGACAACGTCCAAGGGTGTGGACGCGTAATTCTCGTCCTTCCTGACTTCCAGAGCCGGAACCTGGTAGTACTCGAGCCCGTTGATCTTGTTCAAAATACTCCGGATTTCCGGGCTGTCGAACGGAAGGAAGCCGGGCCACTGGACTCCGGCGAGTTCCGAAGAGGCGATGACTGTGATGGCACTTGCCGCAAAAACCGCGGTAATGACTACAAAATAGAGAGCGGTTCTTTTCATTGCGCACGTCCATTTCTCGAGGGTGAATTCTCGGAGCGCAGGTTTGAGGTCTTTGCCGGCAGTCGCTCCTTCAAGCCTGGATAGTAACCTTCTCCGATGCCCCATCCCAAACCTTTCCCGGTTCCAACCCAGACATCGTCGCCATCGATGTCCGCGCAGATGATAAAGCTCTGGGGCACATTGACGGGTCCTTCTATAACTTCCAGGACCTCTTTCCCACGGGTCACCACGGCTTTGCCGGTACCATCGCTATTTCGAGTGTACGCAACCCAGGTGTCCGTTTCGAAATCCATGCATGCGCCCAGCCCCTTGTCCGTGCAGAACCACGCTTCAATGGCGCTGCGGGCTTTGAGATTGTTGTTGAAATCACTGGGAAGGCCGCATTCATGTTCATAGAAACCCCGCCAGTGCCGCCCATCATAGCGACAGACGCCGAAGTAGGAGGAGACCCACAGGACATCATCGACATACTCTGCTGCAGTAGTGATGACGTGAACAATGCCGTCGTCGCGGTAAAGGTCGATTTCCATTTCGCCGTCCGGATCCAGGTATTCCTTCCATCGCTCGGTCTTTACGTCAAACTCCAGAACTCCACTTCCCCACACGGCCAAATGAACCTTTTCCTCAGTAGCGTGGACGTTGTAGTTCCAGATCTCCTCCATGGGGGCATTCTTTTCAGTGAAAATCGTCCATTCCCCCGTCTTGGTGTTGAAGCGGCTGCATCCGGCGGTAGTTGCGGCCCAGACGTTATCTCCCTGGATCGCGACAGCGTAAACCACGTCGTTAACCAACCCGCTGTTCATCTGGTGCCAATGGTCAAAACGACCGCCGCTGAAACGAGCCAACCCCCCGCCGAACAACCCTAACCAGAGATCCCCGGTGCGTTTGTCTACCACCAGACCGGTTACAACTTTCCACGGCAGCCCGTCTTCTTCTTTCCAGCTCTGAATTTTGCCGGTCCGCTTGTCGATGCAAGCAAGACCGTCCTCGGTTCCCACCCAGACTTTTGGACCGTCTACCTCGACGGCAAAGATGTGATCGTTGGGTAACCCGTCGGCCGTCGTAAACTGCTTCCACTTGGTATAGACATAGGGAAGCTTAATGGGGGACTTGGTCGGCGGATCTCCCCAGAGGAGCGAGATCGTGGCGACCAACACAAACAGTGAACTGAAAATACGAGAGCTTTTCACAGTGGCTCCTAACTCACAGAGTTTTTAAATACTCGATCAAATCGTTGAGCTCGTCCTTAGTCATGTCGTTGGTGACCCCATGCGTGTCGTAAGGGTTGTAGATCGTCCAGATTTCCTCCAGGGTGGCAGCCATTCCGTTGTGCAGGTAGGGGGCCGAGTCATAGATGTTGTTCAGATGGGGAGTATCGAAGGTGCCGGTCCGGTCGAGCTTTTCCCGGGTTCCCACGTCGTGTTTTCTCCGGTCAGTGTAGAGCGGAGGGAAATGACAGGTGACGCAGCGGTTTTCCTCCGGAATGATTTGCCCGTCGTTTGTCATGGTTCTTTCAAAGATCCGCTTCCCGCGCCGCTGGGCCGGGGTAAGAGGGGCGCCGAGCGGTCGATATCGGTTGGGCGGACGCGGAATCGTGCAGATGTAATTGTCCACAGCAGCGAGTTCTTCCGGAGTGAAAGGGGCGACACGCGTGAAGAAGACCGATAATCTTGCGCCGCACTGCCGGGACAAACTGGGATTCGTTCCTTCCCATTTAAAAGGCGCGGTGTCGTTTATACCTCTCAGAGTTCGGTTATCAACCGGGCTGATTCCGATGCCGTCGGCCTCAATGTCATAGGCGATGCCGTCAACATGACCGTCAGGATGGCACGAATGGCAGGAGAACTGCCGCTGAAAAGTGATTTTGGCGTCGTGAAAGGTCTGCTCCCCGAATCGAACCTTCGTGATCTCCTTTGGACCGCCCAGATCCACTCGTTTGACTGGTTCCAGCGAGGCAAGGTCGATTACGGTGAGGGAATCGTCCAGCGAGTTGCACACATAGGCGAAGCGACCGTCCGCGTCGATGACCAGGCCTCTCGGCGACCTCTCGGTTGAAATGTGTTTGATTACGTACTCGGTAGCTTTCCCGCGATGGTTGGGCAGAATCTCTTTCCGCTCTTTCTCCGAAGCGCTCTTGACGATCGAAAGAAGCTTCTGGACATCAACAACCGCCACACGGTGCGAGGTGGTGCTGGTGACCAGTGCGTATCGTCCGTCGGGAGTGAACGCCACGTCAGCGGCATCGGGAAAGCCCATGTTCGGCTCGTCCAGCAGTACCTGGTCGACTCTCCCTTCCTTCCAGACAATGCCCAAACCGTTGTTGATGGTCCATCCTTGTACCAGACGCGTCATGGGGACCAGGTTCTTGGTGCGATTCAGGGTTACCAGGCCGAACTCACCACTCGGATGCCAGCTGACACCTTGAATGAGGTTCGCTTCCGGCACCGTCAGACGATTCTCAACGACCCCTCGTTCAACGTCGATCATTGTCACTTCCGAGACCGGCGGCTGACGCAGAGGCACGAAGCGTGACAACATGTTGGTGACCAGGATTTGGTTTCCATCCGGAGAGAGCGCCAGTGACCAGGGACCTCGGCCCGCACTCAGCCTTCGGATCTCTTCGAAGGTCGTGGTGTCGTAAACCGAGATATCGTCGGTTGACGTGTTCAAAACATACAAATACCGGCCAGTCTTTTCCGTCAGCAATCCATGCGGCTCGTCGCCGACCTGCAAGGTCCGGACAGCTCTGCGGCTCGCCACGTCGATGACCGACACGGTGTCATCCAGACGGTTGCTGGCATAGGCATACTTTCCGTCCGGGGAGAAGCTGACATCGGCCGGTTGACCGCCTACCTGGAATTCCGCTGTTTTCTCCTGGGTGGCGGTATCGACGACTATCACTGAATTGGAGGCTTCGCAGGCGACGTAAAGCTCTTTCCCATCAGGCGAGAGGGCAGCATTAACGGGTGTCTTATATTGAGGTTGAGCGGCTGCTTGAGGCCGGTTCTTGGGGTGTTCGATCTGCCGCCTGGCCTCTTCATAGTTGAAGGGTTTCTCATGAGAATCCTCATGACAACGCAGACAAGTGGTTCTTGAGACGGGTTTCAACCCGGCGCTCGCCGACATACGCTTATCCCGCATGACCGCTTCGTGCTGATACTCGCTTCCAGGTCCGTGGCAGGCCTCGCATCCGACGCCTTCCGCCGGCGAAAAAGAAGCGCTGAAACTCGGCGCTTCTTCGCCGTATCCGGTCGCGTGGCAACGAAGGCACTCACCCAGTTTCTGGGGCTCACCCTCCAGACCCTTCTGCTTCGCCAGTTCAAAGGCCTTCGGAGTTGCGAGGACCGCATAGGCGCGAGCATGATTACTGAGACGCCAGACGTTGTACTGAAACCCCAACGCCTCTTGTTTGTGACACGAACCGCAAGCCAGAGCTCCAACATACTGCGGTCCGGTTTTCGGCTCGACCGACTCGGAGGTTTCGGACTTACCAGCTGGCAAGGTTGGCTTCTCGGGAAGCGGATGGGCGATTTTTTTCAGCGCCTCGTCTATATCCAAAGCCGGCAGATCGTGGACCGCCACATGGGAACCCTTAGTGAAATGGCAGTTAGCACACCATTCCTTATTGGGTATCCGGAGTCCGGCCTTCACGGCCGCCTCGCGATTTGACATGACCTCCGGCCTCGAGTACTCGCTCCCGGGCCCATGGCACTTCTCGCACTGTATTCCGTCTTCCAACGCAAACGTCGGATCTCTCTCCCAGGGCTCCGCTTCCGCCGCGGTAGCGTGGCAACCAAGGCACATCGGCGCCTGGTCGGGGGGGTCCGGGATTCCGCTAAGGCGGGCTATCTCTCGTGCATACGGTTTCGCCAAGGATGCATAGGCTCGTGAATGCTTGTTCAAAAGCCAGAGGCTGTATTGGTGCCCCATGCCCGTGCCGTCATGACAACTGCCGCACACCTTCGCTCCCACATAAACCGGATGTTTGCTCTGCTGCGCAAGTGCGGGAGTGACGATGACAAGGAGCGAAGGGATGATAAGGAGGAGCCGAAAGATGGCTGAAGCACCAGTGCAAGAAGCGCGTTCAACCCCTGGCTTTGCCATCTTGCCCGGATGAGTCCAAAAGACGTTTATCATTCCTTCCTTTTTCATTTCCTACTGACCCCGACTGGAGCATCCTTAACAATGATGAGCGTCTGGTTGGCTCGTACATTACGAAACCGTTGGACGGTTCGCTCCGGCCATCGCACCTCCACCAGGTCGGCCTGCGTTGCCTTACCCAAACCAAAATGAACTCGAGTATCCGACTGGGACAGGTAACCCCTGACGCCAATCACTTCGTCCATCAGCTTCTTTTTACCAATGGTGACAGTGACTCGCGCCCCGATACACGGGACCTTGCCCCCGGGGGCTCTCACATCCACCTTCAGCCAGTTAGACTTGTTTCCGCCGTCGTTTCTCAACAGCGCCGGGGTCGAGTTCAAATGTACGACCAGCAGGTCGATATCGCCGTCGTTGTCATAGTCCGCAGCGGCGCTTCCGCGAGCCACGTATTTACGCTGAAAATACTCACCTGAATGGCGAGCCACATCGAGGAACTGACCTTTGCCGTTATTTCGAACTAATACCTGATTCTCGGGATACTCGTGATGCGCGTTTCCGTTGGATACGAAAAGATCCACCCAGGAATCGTTGTCATAATCGAAGAAAATCGCCCCCCAGCCGGTGAACTGACCGCAAATGAGAGCAAGGTTTGACGGATCAATGAGATCTTCGTACAGCTTCCCCTTCTTGACGAAGAGTGAGCCGTAATCCATATCGGGGATGAAGATGTCGTAATTGCCATCATGGTCGATGTCGGCTATCTCGGGGCCCATGGAAGAGACCCCTTGGCCGTGCTGTCCGAAAGCCAGACCGGTGAACAGCGCGTTATCACGGAAGGTCCCGTTGCCCTGATTCTCGTAGTAGTAGTTCTCCATGGCATCGTTGGCAACGTAGATATCCATAAAGCCGTCGTTGTTCAAATCAGCGGCAATGGCGCTCATAGCGCGTCCGTCGGGATTTATCAATCCGGCTTCTGCTGTCACATCGGTGAAAGTGCCGTCACCGTTGTTTCTATACAGGTGATCCTGCTGGCCGCTGTAGCTAAGCGGCCCCGGATAGCCAGCGGCCGCATAGTAAGCACGAAACTTGCCGTCGTCGTACTCGAGATAGTTCGCAACGTAGACATCAAGATCGCCGTCATTGTCATAGTCCAGCCAGGGAGCCGAGAGGCTCCAAAGCGGATCGCCGAGACCTGTCTGCTTGGTAATGTCAGTAAAAGTGCCGTCCCCGTTGTTCCTATAAAAAGTGTTGGGACCGTAGTTGAGGACGTACAGGTCGAGATCGCCGTCCTGGTCAAAATCAACAGCGGAGCTGCTGAATCCGTACCCGGTCCCTGCAACTCCGGCTTTGTCCGTCACGTCGGTGAAGGTGCCATCGCCGTTATTCCTGTAAAGGGCGTTGGAGAGCTTCCCCTGGAGGTCCCGACCCCGATTGTCGCTGACATTGTGCTGCCACCGACCGTTGACAAAGTAAATATCCAGGTAACCGTCGTTGTCATAATCAAAAAACGTTACCCCGGATCCCGTCCCCTCGACGATGTTGGTCAACTCGTAATCGCCAAAGCTGTGCTTGAAGGTAATGCCCGCTTGGGCGGTAACATCCGTGAAGACGGGCAGATCCGGCGCAATCTGAGCGGCGGTCACGATCAAGACGGCAGTCAGGATACAGGCTGAATAAATAAGCTTCATCGCTTCCCCCCTGCTGATTCTTGCGAACCGCTCCATGATGCCCCCAAATCGATCCATTCGACAAATGTCCGACGTTCCAGGTCCGTTAAGGCGCAGTCGCCGGGAGGCGGCATGGGTGTGATGGGACGCGACGCGCCGTAACTTTCATCCCAAGGCCGGGAGGTGTTGCGGCCGAACAAATGCCAGATGAGAGGGCTGGTTCTTGCCCGCCCCGGATGGACGTACTTGAATTCTCCTTTTTCGCCGGTCTGCATGAGACTCAGGTAGGACTGGTTGAACTGCCCTACGCCACCTTGTCCACGAGCTGGATCCCGGCTGGCGTCCAGTCTCAATTTCGCCGCGGGACTCGCGTGGCAGGCAGCAGTTGCGCATTTTTTCTCGATGATAGGCAGCACATCACGGCAAAAGTCGATCGTGCGTCTCCGTTCGGGAGGAAGAGTCAGAGGTACGGATTTGCGCCCGAGCGCCGACACGAACCTATTCGGCGGCGCCAACTCGTTGTCCTCGTGACAGCCGATGCAACCCCGGTTTTCGTTGTTCCTGGCCCACATCCAGTGACTTGTCCGCAAGGCCATACCGTGGGAGTCGACCAGTTGCAACTGAATCGGGGTATTGGCGGGCACCTGGATGTTGAAAGAACCGTCCGCTTCGGCATCCAGCTCTCCCAGGACCCTTTTGGAAAGTAAAGGCGAAAGGGCTTGGGAGTTGGCATCGCCGGCTGGCTTCTTGCGCGGCAGGCCTTCCAGCACTCTCAACTTCAGCTTTGATGGCGGTTGGATCCACTGCTCTTCCGGCAAATCCGAGATATGGAAATCAAGGCAATAGAGCCGGCCGTTTGGTTCGTTGTCGAGAACAACTGTGGATCGGCCGTCGGGAATCAGCTGTGCGGTAACCGCTTTAGCCTGCATGTCGTGATATTTCGGGTCGTCGTACAGGAGTTCCATGCGGCCGGACTGAGGATCCAGGCGGTAAATCCCGTGAGTTTTCTGTTTATCAAAGTCCCGGCGCGAAACCAGCACTTGACCGTCAGGAAGGGGCGAAGGGGAATGGAAAAGACCGTCCTTTTCGCTTGTAATGGGGCGATGGGAATGCAAATTCCGCCTTAGTGTGATGTAAGAGAGACGGCCGGCGCCATCCCATGGCAGCCGGTCAGACTCGACGAATACGACTAAGCCCTTTGTGGTCACACAAGGCATATGTTTCACGGGCAGCCCTTCATCGCCCGTGAAAATACCGTCGTCAGTTCCGTCGATATTAATGGCATGTAAGGCAACTCGTCCCTTCGGGCCACGCCGGAGAGTTGCCCGTTGCCATGCGGCGTAAACCATTCTGCCGTCTGGCAGCATCCAAGGCGACATATCACTGGACGGGTTGTAAGTCAGGCGTCTTATCTCGGTGCCATCCAGTCTGCAGGAATAAAGATCGACCGCGGGAGAAGCTCCGTATTCGTTCAGCTCTCCGGCAAGGTCCGAGACAAAGCACACCTGGCCCCAGGGTTCCGAGGAATCAAGGGTGAAAAGTGTGCCCTGGTAAATGGGATTGCGGCAGTTCCCCGCCTCCCTAGTTATTTGGCGCAGTCCAGTGCCGTCGGCTGCAACCTCGTAAATATTCCAGAGATCCCCCGCCCTCTTTTTCCCCGCGAATAGAATTCGCTTTCCATCAAAAGAGACTTGGGGGTCGCTTGAGCTGTGAAATCCGGAAACCAAGGGCCGAGCCTTGCCGCCGGGCTCGAGTATCATAATTCTCGCCCCCTCGCCAAAGGGCTGAGGCAGCATTCCATCGGCATGCGATCCAGCCTTTTCAGCTTCGGTCCCCTGGGGTAATTGGGTGAAGACGAGTGTTTCCGCGCCCTGCTCGACGGCAGAGATGCGCCCAAACAGGAGCGTCCCAGCCAACAAGGTGAAAGCGGCCGGCCAGAGAACTCCCCGAGATTCTGAACCAGGTCGACGTCTGGAAGTGCACTTCACTGTGGCTGTTCCTCCGGGAACCTTAGGCTTGTGCTTTGGCCCGCATCACAATCGCCATTGCTTCGATCTCTACCAGGAGGTCTTCGCGACAGAGCCGTGCCTGGATGCCCACGCTCGCTGGTAAGGGATCCAGTTTCAGCCACTTAAAAAAGGCGGTTCGCACGTGGTTGAAATCCTTGTAGTCGCGTTCGATATCCCGCAGATAACAAGTGCATTTGACGACATCCCTCCAAGTGGCGCCCTCAGAGGCCAGGAGACGCGTAATATTGCGATAGGTTCGCCAGCATTGCGCGCGAAAGTCCCCGACATGGACAGTCGCGCCATATTCATCGACGCTCGCTGTCCCGGAGATGATCAGCATCACGTAATCGGGGAGTTCGACTCTCAGACCGCGCGAAAAGGAAGAAGGGGTGTCGTAAGCATAAGCCTCGTTGAGCACATCGGGAGCACAGATCGCTCGCTTTTCAACCGCCTGGAATTGCGGAGCGAGATACTCGACCGGGGGCTCCTGGATTCTTCGATCGGTGGAGAGCATCCCCAGTGCGATCAGCTCCTCCTGTTCTTCAGGCGACAAACGAGCGATGTCTATCAGGTGACTCTTGGCACTACTTAAAGGACGAGGACGTTCGATGATACGAGACATTAAGTATTGCTCCTTGCTTATTAGAGTGAGAGGCGGTCAGGCCTCACGAACAAGGGCATACTGATTGCCTGCTCTCTCGGCCACACCGCTCTCGAAAGTGGTCCCCGGGACTGGACGCACTAACAGAACCTTGCTGGGATGCCGTAATAGGTTAAGGCAAATGCCATGCCAAGGCGAGACACCCAGGAAGTTGCCCAATAAGTTAAGCAGCCTAAGGTGGATAAGGCTCGAACGAGCCATGCCGCTGAGGTGATACCGTCGCTGAATGGAGACTCTAGCGACGGCTAGAGTCTCCATTCAGCGACGGTATCTGGGCGTATTCACCCATCTCGTGGAAAGTCAGTGACCGGTGCTACTTTGCTTTCTTAGTACACCACCACCTGCTGGGGCACAGCAGACATGAACCGCAGAGTGCTGTGGCCGAACAGCTCAAACCCGTAAATCGGGGAATTTGATCGGACCCTGACAAAACCACCGCCCTGTTCACCTAGTTCCGGCAGATACTCCGGAATGGTTCGCGCCCGCTTCTCCCCGGGTTTCAGCTCGAACAGGGAGATCCCTTTTGAGACCCCCGTATGATCGAGGACCTCCAGGCTGACCTGTGCATAGTCATCGCCGGCGTTCAAAAGGGTGACCCCTGTAAATGTCTCCCCGGTCTGGGCGATGTGTCCGAAAACGAATTCACGGGCGGGCCGCGACTGCAGAGGCAAGGACGCCATGAAGGTACCCGCCGTGTCGCTGAACCTCAAGCAGCCCACCAGTTCTCCGTCAGTCGCCTTGATGCGCGCCCACCCGATAACGTCCCTGCCAAAGCTGAAGATTTCACTCGCTGCCTTACGGTATTGCTGGCCGGCTGCCAGCCGAGGCTCCTTTACAGTCTTCACGAGAGACCCGCTCTCGTCATATGCCTCCAGCGTTAAATCGACGGCCGTGGCACCGACGTTAATCACGTTGAGAATGGTGTCCACTGTCTGGGTTGAAGCCAGTTGCGCGGCAAACAGGGCAGATTGCGGGCGAGTCATGTCCAGGGCCAGCAGGCCTGCCTTCGAAGCACCTGTTCCGAAAATCTCCATGGCGAAGACCGGGAGTTGCTCTCTGACCTCCACCGTGACATAGCCACCGCTGACCGAACCTCCGTAGCCTGAAAGTTTAGGATTATAAGCACCGCGTGCCGCGATGGTCTCAGATCGGAGAGGAGTCGTGCCGGTTGGCCGGTGGAGCATTATGTCGACTCTTACCGATTGCGGGTTCGGATTAACAATATAGAGCTGGGTGTCAGTGGTCTTATCGCTTTTCATTTCAGGCAAGAGGAGCCTGGGCGAGATGGCGCCGGAAAGATCAGTGCCGTCCATGTAGATCAAGCCCTCGCGGCCGAGCATAGTGAAACTCATCAGGTCGGGCTTATTGGTGGTGATTTGCACCCACCCTTGTTTCAGCCCGGGCAGCACCTCGGTGAGCAGTTTGCTGAACTGCGTTCCTGAAGCGACGTCCACCTCGTAGGGTCCTGCAACCAGAGATCCGCCATTCGAGTATCCTTTCAACGTCACGCGCGCCGGCTCTTGGGCCGTGTTCACCATGGCTATACCGACAAAGTCCTGAGGAGATGACGACAGCACCGGCAAGACGAGTGGAACCCAGCTGGTGGATCCGTACTCCAGGGCCCCGATATCAGGTTTCGGCTGACCGTCATTGTCTCCGTCCACTGAACGCTCCATGCCCAGGGCGTCAACGGGGCCGCTGGGATAATCGGGATCTGCCATATCGACGGCCGGCGAGTTGCGATCCCGAAGTGAATAATCGCCCGCGAGCGCGTTCGTAAAGCGCGGATCCCAGCGTTCGTTCCCGTTGGAACCGGCAAACATGCCGTCGCTGATTAGATTACTGTGCACGCCGCCAAGTTCTGCCCCATGAAGATCTCCTTGCGAATTCTGATCGAGAATGGAATTGGCCACCAGATGCGTGGGCACAGAATCCAGCTGCACGCCTCTGCGATTTTGTGTGATGGTGCTGTTACGAATAGAGATCTGTCCCTCTTTAGCGAAAATTCCGTAACCGGAAGAGAAGCTCGTTGACTGCGCAATAACGCTGTTCGAGACATCAAGATCGGAATCCTCGCTCCTGATTCCGGTGGTGTTGCCGAGGAACCAACTGGAGCTCACGCTGCCAGCGCTTGACTTCAGGTAGAGGCCGAACTTTCCGTTGTTGGTCACCCTGTTCCGCACGAAGTGAACTTGAGTCCCATTGGTGGTGTACAGGCCGTGACCGGTATTGTCTGTCAGCTGGTTATCCTGGATCCAGAACACGGCGGGCAGATCGCCTGGAGCATAAATGCCATCGCCGTTTGACCCGGCTGTATCCTTGATGAGATTTCCTTTGAACAGGCTAGACACATCGACCGCAATTCCCCCAGGGATCTCAGCTGTCGCAGAATTGCGCTGGAATATCGAATCAAACAGGCCCAAGGCAGACTCCTTCGGAGTGGAAAGCCAATACGTCGCAATCATTCCCTGCGCCTGGTTTTGAGCTACCGTAGCCTTCTGAATCAGTGCGGGCGTGTCCTGCAGGTAAATCCCCTGGGCGCTGTTGTTGCTGACCGTCATTCCGGCGAGGTTCACACGACTGCTAAGAGCCACCAGTCCCATCTCGGTTTGCTGAATAGTCGAATCGAGCACGCGGATTTGGCTGTTTTCAAACCACATTCCATGTTGGTTGTTCACCAATTCGGCATTCCGCACCCGTCCGCTTGACCAGAGAGAAAGGAAACCATACGCTCCCCCACGGAATTTTATCCCGTCGATGGTTACATCTTTGACTCCGTTCAGGAGCAGGCCGACTCCCTCGCTGTCTGCAAGGATTGAAGGCGAAGACCCTTTCCCAGCGCGCAGCGTCAAGCCCGTCAGAGGGATGCCATCTTGATTGACGTTAAGGGTAATGCCTCCGGGATAAACCGAACTGTCACGAATTTCGATGGTTGAACCGGGCCGAGCTTCGCTGAACGCGTCCGGCAGGGAACTGAACTGAGCAGTCCCGTCGCGCTTCACTGACAACACCGTTGAAGAGGCTGGAACCGAAACGCCTCCCCAGTATGAGGCGGTCAACACAGCCGATGATTCAGAAGGTGTCAAGCGAATGAAACCTTCAAAAACCCCGTATTGCAGTGAAGCTGTTGTGAGTGCTTTAAGAATCACTTTCCCCTTCTCACCCGAATCGAGCGTCAGCGCCACTGGTGATAAGCTGAGCTTGACCGAAGGATGAGGAGTGACCTCGACAAGCTCGATGGCAAAGGTCTGCCGAGAGGTTCCGAGATTCGTAACTTCGATTTCCCTCTCAATTCCTTGTTGCGACGCCTGGTCTATCGTTCCAAAACTCACGCTGACCGGCGCCAGCATGGCGGAAGCCTCCGCAGCCCTGGTGACGTTCAACCGACCATTACCCGTATGAATCACGCTGGCCGGTTCTCCCTCCCAAGTAGTTGATTTGTCGGCAGTGTTGACGAGACTTGATTTGACAGCAGCCGGGGACCACTTGTTAAGGTGCAGCTGCTGTATCAGGGCTGCCGCACCGGACACTATGGGCGCAGCAAAACTGGTGCCGCTGACGGGGGCGTTGCCCAAATCAGAGTTGGCTGCCAGAATTGTCTGTCCGGGAGCGACCAGGTCAGGCTTGATTTCCAGGGAGAAGATATCGGGCCCGCGTGAGCTGAATCTTGTCAGTTGGTCTTTCGCCGCCGGGTATGGGAAAAGTTGCGTCTGTGGGTAAATCACTATGTTTGCGGAATATAAAGCGAGAAAATCCTCGAGAATCTCTCCCTTCGACTTCTCGATCATAACCGCGACCTGAGGCGGGGAATCGACGTCAGACATAATGACGAGAGGTTCGTCCACGTTCTGATAAACGACGATACCGACCGCACCGGCAGCAACTGCATTTGCAGCTTTTTCGCGGAATGTGCAGTTCCCTCTCCTGATCAAGGCGATCTTGCCCGTCAGAGATCCGGACGGCAGTGCAGAACAGCACTCTGCAGTCGGGTCAAAGGGTTTTATCGACGCAATAGGGAGGGGACCGATCTCGGTGGTGATGGTATGAGAGCTGCCTTCGGCCGGCTCATATTCAACCTGGGCCAACTCTGAAGGGACGGTCGCCTGGGTGGATGTGATTTCCAGCACATAGTCCAGAGTGCGGGCGGGAGTTGTAGCCCCTACGGTGATAGCTGCCGGGCTGTTTCCGGGAGAGGAGACCGTACCGGCACGCGGACCTTCGTTTCCCGCAGAAGCAACGACGACCACACCAACCTCGGTTGCCAACTCAACTGCCAGCTGTTCGATATCGTCTTCATTTGGAGCAGCCAGCCCGCCAAGACTCAGGTTAATAACATCCATTTGGTCAGCCACCGCATCTGCAATTGCGGCAATGACCGCTTCCGAGCGCGAAAACCGATTGTCGGTATCGGGATCTCCGAAAACCTTGTAGTTGCCCAGGAACGCTTTAGGTGCCATCCCCTGCATTGGGAGGTAGAAAGTGGACACGAACGCGCCGGCGGCCACGCTGGCCACGGCGGTTCCGTGGCCCATCTCATCCTCGGGTGTCTGGACTTCCTGCTCCTCGTACCCAAACTCTGGTGTGACGTAGTTGCGCGCCACAATGATCTTGCCATTGGTATAAGCGGAAAATTCTTCAGGCTTCGGAAAGCCGGACGGCGGTGTAAGGTTTGAATCGGACAGCATCGGATGCGTGTGATCCAAGCCGCTGTCGATGATCCCGATCTTAATGTCTTTTCCAGCCGCCTCAATTCCTCCGAGCAAATCCCACACCGCCATGGCGCCCACGACTAAAGGGACGCTGTCCATGTGCAGCTGTCGCTTGCGGCTCTGATAAATCACCTTTACGTCCGGATGGCGGCGCAGCTCGCTGAGGCCAGCCTCCGTGCACCGTACGACCATCATGTTCAAAAGAAATGACTGGCGTGCGAGAACCGTGACCGGAGGTTCGGGCGAGGATGCACCCTGCACTGCCAGGCGACCAGGCCGATCCCCTATGCTGGTGAAGGCTCGAAGTGTACGCAGTTGTGACGTCTCAAGCGAACGCTGGTAGTCGATCGCCGCAGGGCTGAACAGCATCTGGCGCCGGACACTTCGTGATTCTCCGCGAGTGAGCTCGATTACCTTCTCTACTACTGAAGGTTCCTTAAGAACGACGATGTAGGTATCCCCGCGCTGGCTCGGGGGAGCCCCTGACACAGACGAAACGCCAATGGTCGACAACAGAACGAAAGCGATGACAAGAAGTTGTTTTCTCATGGGCTTCAGCAGAGAGAATGCCCCACTTCGGGAGCGTGAAGATGTGCGTTGGGTGACATTGTTTCGAACAACGACCGGAAGTATGCCACAGCTTGAATCCGCAGTCAGCGTGGAACTTGAAACGCGGCTGGTTAGCGGCGTGGTTAGACAGGGGGGTGGTTAGGGACAGTCCTCGGCGAAGGGACTGCACCTGACTATCTGCGCCGGAGCGCCAGAACGGGCAGCAGGCACTCTC
>DAOTAI010000579.1:0-2650 GCA_035593865.1 Acidobacteriota bacterium | reverse complement strand
CCATAGTGCCTCCTTCTGATTATTCGTTGTTCTGGAATGGTTTCTAATATATGACGCCGACCGGGGATGAACAAGAGCGGGAGAGTCTCGACTGGTCCGCGAGGCTCGCACGGCAACGGCGAACAGGCACCAATCGGTCACGAAATTTGTGATGAGCCAATGGAAGTGGCGTCCCCAGCGGGATTCGAACCCGCGTTGCCGCCGTGAAAGGGCGGTGTCCTAGGCCAGGCTAGACGATGGGGACGTCTTTTTCGTCCACTCGGTTGGAATGAACGCATAATACTAACATCACCCGGTTCCCTTGTCTACGCCCGTTTTTGCGGTTTTTGAAGAGCAAGGGATCTGTCGGTAGTTTTCCAGGACGCCTTATTTTCGGCACTTCGGCACACACTGCCATTTATCATGCTTCTAATCAGTTGTATGATCTTCAGGATAAGGAAAAGACGCCCTTTGCCAGCGCTTGTCTGGCAGCAGGGTACTTGGTTATAGTGAGGTTTCGGTTAACTCGGGAGGACATCCGTCATGGCCTATGTAGTGACAGAACGATGTGTGGGAAACCGTTACACCGATTGTGTGGCAGATTGCCCGGTGGATTGCTTTTATGAAATCCAAGATCCGCACATGCTGATTATCAACCCCGATGAGTGCATCGACTGCGATGCCTGCGTTCCGCTGTGCCCGGTCAATGCCATTTATCCAGAATCCGAGGTTCCTGAGGAGTATCAGGAATGGATAGAAAAGAATGATCCGAGTCTGTGCTCGGACGCGAATCGCATCACCGAGACAATCGGATCGCTGGACAACGCTTTAACACTTGAAGAGGTGAAAACCAAGGAGGAAGAAAAGTTTGGTTTCGCCCTGCCCGATCCGTCAAGTGCCGCACACTAACAGATAAACCGGGAAGAAGGATGAGAAATGCAGTTTCTTCATCCTTCTTCCTTCACTTCTCATCCGATTCCTTCTTTGTTTCTCTGACACTTTCCGCCATCTTTCGCAGTCTGTTTTGTACAAGGAAGTGGATCGTGTCTGCGGGGTAGGTCCCGTCGGGTTGCAGCCGACCAGCGTCCTTTCCGGTCAATATCTGTATTCCCTCGTCGATCGTGCTTATCGCATAGATGTGGAACTCGCCTTTTTTCACAGCGTCTACCACATCCCTTTTCAGCATCAGATTTTGGACGTTCTGACGGGGAATTACGACACCTTGTTCCCCGGTAAGGCCGGCGGCACGGCAGGTTTGGAAAAACCCTTCGATCTTCTCGTTCACGCCGCCGATCGGTTGAACCACGCCCATCTGATCGACCGATCCCGTTACGGCAATAGACTGCTTAAGAGGAACGCCGGAAAGACTGGAAAGAAGCGCGTACAACTCGGTCGAGCTGGCACTATCGCCGTCGATACCTGAGTAGGACTGCTCAAAACAGACACTGGCGTTCAGGGTAAGGGGAAATTTCTGTCCATATTTGGCGTGAAGATAGCCGCTCAGAATCAGAACTCCCTTGTCGTGAATGCTGCCGCTCAACTTCGCTTCTCGCTCGATGTTAACCAGACCCTGATCGCCTATGCTGGTACGCGCCGTGATTCTGGTCGGCTTCCCAAAAGAGTAGCTGCCGATCTGATAGACCGAGAGGCCATTGATCTGTCCGATCGCTTCCCCGCTCGTCTCGATTCGGATCAACTTGTCGTTAATCAGGTCTTGAATGCGTTCTTCCTGCAGGTTTGACCGAAAGATCCGTTCGTCGATCGCCTTTGCCACATCCTCCTTCCTGACCAGCCGCCTTCCGTTACGACCGGCCCAATAGCTGGATTCGCGGATTAGGTCGGCGACATCGCTGAAGCGAAGGGTGAGGCGGTTCTTATCGGAAACCATCCGAGCACTGTGTTCAATCAGTTCCGCAACTGCCTGACTGTCGAAATGCTTCAGGCCCTCTTCTCGGCACAGCCGGCTGATGTATCGAGCGTACAGCTGGATTTGTTCCGTGCTGTTGCGCGTCATAACATCGAAATCGGCCTTAATCTTAAAGATCTTCGGAAAATCTTCGTCAGTGTAATAGAGGGCATGGTAAAGCTCGGCGCTGCCCGATACGATGACTTTCAAGTCCACGTCGACGGGTTGCGGGCGCAATCCGGCGGTCGCCATGAACCCGTACTGCTCGGTAACGTCCTCGATTTGAGCCTGCTTGTTCTGCAGGACCCTCTTCAGGGCTTCCCACGCGAATGGAGACATCAGAACGTCGGTCATATCGAGGATCAGGTAACCGCCGCTGGCCCGGAGCACGGAGCCGGCCCGAATCATCGAGAAATCGGTGTACAGAGTCCCCAGACGGGCCTCTCGCTCCAGACTTCCCATGAGGTTCTTGAAAGTGGGATTGGATTCAACAATCACCGGGGCGCCCATCAGCTTGGAATTGTCTACGATTACGTTGACCCGGTATCGATCAGCCCCGCGCAAATCCGTCTTCACGATGCCCGCTGACCTTAGCGGATCGGGGAGCGCCTCGGCTTCCGCCTGCAGGAACTCGGGCAGATGTTCGAGGATGTCCTCTTCCACTGCCTTGAGGTAACCGAGAATCCCCTTGTTCGATTTGTATTTGGTGCGAAGCTCCGCCAGCAGTTGACCCTCGACCGATAGGGCAACCTGCCTGTCCAACTC
>DAOTAI010000059.1:0-16225 GCA_035593865.1 Acidobacteriota bacterium | reverse complement strand
TGCTGCATTACGATACCCGGTACCCAAAGGGTGCGCTGGTCCTGGAGGTCGGCTGCGGGATTGGCGCCCAAACCGTGATTCTGGCGGCAAACAGTCCCGACGCGCACTTCGTTTCAGTGGATGTTTCTGAAGAACCGCTAGCCGCAGCCGAGCGCCGGGTTCGGGCCGCCGGACTGAGCAACGTGGAATTCCGGCGAGAGGACGTTATGTGTCTTTCGTTTTCGGCTGACAGTTTCGATCACGTTTTCGTGTGCTTCGTGCTCGAACATCTTGCCAATCCTGAGTGCGCACTGGCCGAACTTCGACGCGTTCTCAAGACCGGAGGGTCAATCACAGTCATTGAAGGTGATCACGGCTCTGCCTTCTTTCACCCGGATAGCGATGCCGCCCGCAAGGCGATCCAGTGCTTGATTGATCTTCAGCGTGAAGCCGGGGGAGACTCGCTCATCGGGCGTCGCCTTTACCCACTTCTGATCCAGAACGGATTCCGAGACGTGACAGTGTCGCCTCGGTTCGTCTATGCCGACGCGAGCCGGCCGGAAATGGTTGAGGGCTTCACGAGGAAAACCTTTACGGCCATGGTGGAGGGCGTCGGCAAACAGGCAGTCGAGCTTGGTTACACCGATCCATCAGAATGGGCCCGGGGGATTCGTGATCTTTACAGAACTGCCGAAAACGACGGCACTTTTTGTTACACCTTTTTTAAAGCGGTCGGCCGGAAGTAGCATCCCGCCCGCCTCTCAGCGTCGGTTGCAAGCGGTTTGCGCAGGGTGGGTTTCGAAGCCGGCCGGTGCTTTTCCAGCCGGATTGACCTCTCCTCACCACTCGGGCGTCGGCTTTTCAGCGCCGGTCAGGCCCTGATCGGCCTTGGTCGGGTCGTAGTCGGGATTCTCTTTAGGCATAGCGGCGCCAACGGAAGTTCGCCATTCCTTCAAAAGCGCGTGCAGTTCCTTAGTCTTGTCCGCTTCCCGAGCCGCCAGGTTCCGTTGTTCCCAAATGTCATTCGCAAGATTGTAGAGCTCCAGTCGCCCGTCCTCGTAAAACTCGATCAGCTTATATTCACCTTTACGAACGGCGCCTCCCGGAACCCCGCCCTGGTTGCTGTAATGGGGGTAGTGCCAGAAGAGCGCTTCGCGGCTGAGGTGGCCGGTCCCGTTAAGGATTGGGACCAGGCTTGTGCCATCGATCGGGTCTACACCCGAGGGGGCGCCGGCGATCTCCCGAAAAGTCGGCAACAGATCGATGCTTGAAACGGGAATGCTGCTAACAGACCCCGGCCGAGTTACTCCCGGCCATTTGACGATCAGAGGGACTCGTATCCCTCCCTCGTAAAGGTGTCCTTTGCCGGCTCTGAGCGGTGCGTTGTTGGTGACCGGGCGCTTGGAGCTGCCTTCGTAAATCAGCCCGCCGTTGTCTGAGGTGAACAAGATGACCGTTCTGTCGGTTATCTGCAGTTCCGCGAGCTTTCGAGTCAAGCGTCCGACAGCTTCGTCGACAGATTCGACCATTGCCGCATAAACCGGGTGCTGTTGCAGGGCCCCCGGCTCAATCCTTTTCCGATGCTTTTCGACAGCGGCTTCCCGCGCCTGCATTGGAATGTGAACCGCAAATTCCGGCAGATAGAGGAAGAAAGGTCGGTCCCGGTTCGCCTCCAGGAATCTCTCCGCCTCGTCTGTGAGCCTTTCCGTCAGATAGTCATCCTGCGTACCGCCCTCGAGCCCGGGCAGATCAAACGGACCGAAGTACGACCGGGGATAGCCGAGCGCCGTCCCCGCAATGTTCAGGGAGAAACCCTGCGACTCGGGGTAAAACTCCGGCCCCCCGAGATGCCACTTGCCGATGCTGGCGCTCACATACCCCTCGGATTTCAACGCTTCAGCGATCGTGATTTCCCGGTGAGGCAGTTGCTGCTCGAAAGCAGGAGCGTGCAGCTTGGAGGTGGGCCATGGCTTGCGGCCCGGAATCCAGTCGGTGAGATGCAGCCGCGCAGGATACTTCCCTGTCATGATGCTGGCTCGGGTCGGAGAGCAAACGGGACAGGAGGCGTACGCGTCCGTAAATCGCATTCCCTCCCTCGCCAACCGGTCGATGTTGGGAGTCAGGTAACTCGAGCTGCCGTAGCAGCCCAAGTCGCGCCAACCCAAGTCATCGATCAGGATGAGGATGAAATTCCAAGGGCGGCTCTGCTGTGAAGTCTCCGCAAGTAAGGTCCTGCCTCCGCCGACAAGCAGTCCGAAAGCTGCTGCCTGTTCGAGAAAATTGCGTCGACTTGTTTTCAGCAAACCTCGTCTCCTGAAGCCGGAGCTTACCACAGGTCTCGAGGATCAGCTTGTCCTTTACACCGGTCCAGCACGATAGTCCGCCCATAACTGGGGCCGTGGCTAAAGTGTTTGATTTTTGGCCGTGGTCGCCCTGCCGCATTTGCTCGGCTACCCCCGGCGGACTATTACGATCACCGGTTCCCAAACCGTTGTGCTGCTATACGCATGAAGACCTCGAAGCGCCTTGATTTGTCTTCGATCGCACGGGCATCTTGCATCGCCGCGGGAAAGTCAACCTCGGCCTTATGGGCGCTCTGTCGGCGGCTCATCGCCGGGACCTGGCAGCGGCGGCCATTCGCCACCGGACTCTTCCGCACTGAGCAGATCCTCAATAGAACGATACCGGTAGATGGTCGGCGCCTGCCGAAGGAAGAGCCCTCCGGTGTCCGCTGTTGGGCCGTAGGTCGAATAAAGCGGCTTTCCCAGCAATCGAAGGTAAGTGGTCAGTTGGCCTCGATGGTGTGCGGAATGGGTCAGCCGCCTGAGGAACACCCAGGCGCGCGACCGAATGACATCAAAGAATGCGGTTTCGGAGAACCACCAACCGGACTCCTTACCCACAAGCTGGGCGTAGCGCAACTCAGAGGCCGCCGCATAGTGCCGAATGAAGCTCAGGCGATCCTCCGTCGGCGGGATTGCCGGGAGATCTGTCTCAATTCCCAGCATGGTGCGCATCCAAGTATCCTCCGAGACGCACTGATGAACCATGTGCTCGAGAGGGGACCTGGCTCGAGGAGCCGGCCGAAAGTGGAGGTCAGCCTCCCCGAAGCACGACCAGACGCTGAGAGTTTTCAGGCGTTCGGTGTCATAAGCCGAGGCGAGAAATACACCAGGATTACTGTCTGCCATAGCGTCATTGTCTCGAATCTGCGTTCGGTAGTCATAGCGGGAAGCACCATCGAGCCGTTGTGATAGCTCTCGTTAGAACACTTTAGGCACACCCGGCCGACAGATTTCCCGCCATAAAAGTGTATATTAGCGAAATCATCGACAAAGGAGGCTCTATGCGATTCATGAATCAGTCCGGACGGAGGGGTTTCTTACACCGGCTGGCCGCCTTTGCCGGCTTGTCGGCAGCGGCCCCTGTCTCAGCACAAGCACAGTCTCGTCCTAGTCAGAGTCCCCCAAGCGGGCTTGCCGTGCTCCCTGCTTACGCCCGCGCGCAGAACTACAAATCGCTAAAACAATCAACCCACGATCCGACGGCCGGCAACAGAGACCTGCGGCCGATCCAGCCCGGCGCAACCCAGGAACTGTTCAACCAGCCGGGCGCCGGCGTAATCACCCATATCTGGTTCACGATTGCCGCGCAGAGCCCGACGCACCTCAAGGAAATCGTGTTGCGCGCTTACTGGGACGGTAATGCAAAACCAAGCGTCGAAGCCCCGGTTGGCGACTTCTTTGGGCTCAATCTGGGCGACTATGTCTATTACGAGAGCGCGTATCTTGCCTGTTCCCCGGGCCGCTCGCTGAACTGTTACTTCGTGATGCCTTATCGCCAGGGCGCCCGCCTCACGGTTACTAACGAGGGATCGCGGGAGATCGGGGCGTTCTATTCCAATATCGACTTCCTTGCGGTCGACAGCCTCCCGGAGGACGCACTGTATTTTCACGCCCAGTATCGCCAGGAAACTCCGACGCAAGGCGTGAACCTCCCCGAGAGCAAGAACCCGGACGGCAAGGAGAACTACGTCTACTGCGAGACGCGCGGCCGAGGCCAATTGATGGGAGTCACACTCGGCTGGGTGCAGAACTCCGAGGGCTGGATGGGCGAGGGCGACGATATGATCTTCGTGGACGACGAGTCGAAACCCATCATTATCGGAACCGGCTCGGAGGATTACTTCTGCGGCAGTTGGAACTTCGGCGGGCGGGACGGCGCGCGTCCATTCTCGCATCATCAGTACGGCGCCCCGTTGATCAGCAGTCCTGAGCGGACTGGCGGCCGCTACTGCTGCTACCGGTTCCACGGCGATAACCCAATTACCTTTACGACTTACCTCAAGCACACCATGGAACACGGTCACGCCAACAACCGTAGCGATATGTATTACTCGTGCGCCTACTGGTATCAGGATCGGCCGTACACGGATTTTCCGAGCTTGCCGCCCGTCCAGTCGCGCATTCCGGTTGTGAAGGCGTGAAATGCTTCGCATGGGGTCAGAGCTTCAAAATTCATTTTTTCAGCTCTGACCCAACGGGTACGGAGCCGGGATTGGCGTTTAGTTCTCCAGAACCATGCGGTAACGCGCCTTGTTTGTCCGCGTTCGTTCAAGTGCGGCGTTTGCCTCGCGCATCGGTACAACTTCGACCTTCGCTCGGATGCCGTGCCGGGCGGCGAAATCGAGCAGCTCCCGAATCACCCGCGGACTGGCGATCGCGCTGCCGCACAGGCATGTGTGCCCGCCCATAAGCTTCATTGCGTTCACCTGTATCGGGTTCGGATCGGCCCCGAGTTGGACAAAGACGCCCCTGGGCTTGAGGGCGGCCAGGAACTTGCCGTAGTCGATGCTCGCGCTTGCCGTGTTGAGCACGATATCCAATGGCGGCGCATCTTTTGGGCTGGTGACGAAGTGATGCGCGCCAAACGAAATGGCCTCAGCTTCTTTTTCCTTGGTGGTCGAGATCGCGGTCACCTCGCACCCCATCTTGTTTGCGAACTGGATGGCGAGGTGACCCAGGCCGCCGACGCCAATTACGCCGACACGCATGTACGACCGAGCATACTGGCGCAATGGCGAATAAACCGTCGCACCGCCACACAACAGTGGGGCCACATGCTCGCTCTTGAGTTGTTCCGGGATGGGGATGGCAAAGGCTCCGTCGACTCGGATGCGGTCGGCGAAGCCGCCGAAGTTGCCCATGCAGGTTGCTTGCTGGACTGCGCAAAGGTTCTCCTGCCCCGTCTGGCAGTACTCACAACGGTGGCAACTGCCGCGCTGCCAACCCACGCCGACGCGCGTGCCTGGCTTGGCATCGGAGTCAGACCCCGCCTGCACGATGGTGCCGACGATTTCATGCCCTGGCACCAGCGGAAAAACGTCCCCCCAGTCCCCGTCTGCGAGGTGCACGTCGCTGTGACAGACCCCGCAGTGCGTGATCTGTATTTCGACTTCGTTTGCGGCGAGCGGTTTTGGCTCGTACGAGAACGGCTCTAGCGGCCCTTTGGGAGATTTAACAGCCAAAGCGTGGAACATGGAACACTCTCCTCCTTGCGGTTAGAGCTAGAAAAATTCGATCCTGCCGAACATCCCGGGTTTTCAGAGAATCGAGCCCGAGCCGCGTTGAAAGGCATTTCCGGACGGTCCAATCGTTCAATGGCGTCCAGATTAGAGGGCCGGCTCTTCCAAATTCCGACGGTACGAAGGGTTTTCAGGTGAATCAGAAATTCGAGAACCAGCCGCGATGTTCGTGTTCAATTATCAATGATCAGCAGTCGAAATTGAATTCTGAAGCTCTGACCCGGTTGGCGACTGGGGCGTGCCTCTTTTAGAGATCGGCCGCGTATGTCTGTGCGGCCTTTTTCGAGGCTTTGTCCGCCCATCCGTTGGCTTCCTCGACGGAGCTTACTCCGCTTGCGGAAAAATCAAACAGCTTGATACTGCGGTTATCAATAAGCACTCCAAGGTAGCTGCATTCATAGGCTATTTCGTCGCCCGGGCCCTTTCCTTCGCCCATATATTTGTGGGTCGCTTTTTGGGTAATCGCTGCGCCCCAGGAATATCTCTTCAATTGGGGTTTGTCATAAGTCACGACGGGGCTGAACTCGTTTTCTTCATGGCGGCTGGTCCAACTCTTCAGCCGTTCTTGGATGTCCTTTTCCAACTGATCGCGGTAGGCTTGCGCCTGCATCTTAATCATGAAATCCGGGTATTCCATAATTTTCAGCTCAAAATCGTATGTAATCTTGTTAACCAGACGGCTGGGATCGAGTTTTTTGGAAGCCCTGAATGTAACACCCCCCATCGCAATGCCGCCTCCGGCGGTTTTGTGGGTCTGGGGCGAGTCGAGCGTAAAACCCTGCGGCACCAGAGACCGGAATGCCTGAGGTATTGTTTGAGTGTTGGAGGTTTGTTGTGTGCCCTGCGGGAAGACAAAGACATTACCAAGCAAAAGGAGTAAGACAATCCCCGTGAAAAACGGATGATAAAGAAGACGTTGCATGATTTTTGTCCCTCCATTAAATCTCTTGAACCCAACTCAGCTACTCCGCACCCAGGTCAAAATAGCGAAGACGCCGGCAGTACTCCGTCAGCGCGTTCGACCAGACCATGGCGTCCCTCCAACTGACGGCGGGTTAGACTTGTGGTCTTACTGCCCCTCCACTTTTTTGTATCCGGCCGGCAGCTCGAAGAGGGAAGCCGCCGGTTGTTCCTGCTGGAACTCCACGGTCTCCAAGATCTGGAGCAGCTTTTCCTTTTCCCTGAGTTCCGAGCGGAGGACGAGATTGGTGCCTTGCAACAGGTGGAGGGTCGTGGTGAACCCGGCTCTCTCTGTCGCAAAAACCTCGCAGGACCGGCCCAGGAACTCGGTCTCTCCGGTCTTTTTCTGCTTGTCCTCTTCCCAGACGAAGACGCCAATCATGGCGTAGGACCATTCGGTCTCGTCCAGTTTCGACTCCACGTAGGTCTTGTTGGTGGGATTGCAGGACCAATAGACGCCCTTGTCCTTACGGTAGATCTTGATCAGGTTGGCCGCTCCCTTGGGATCCAGGTAGTCGACGCGGTACTTGACGCCGTCGGCCATGTAATTATGGACGAGCCGGAATACGCTCCCATCGGCATTCTTGAAGGCGTATTTAAGCGTGAAGTCCTGCGGTGAATTGGCCAGGATCAATACCGAGGCTAAGAGCAGACCAGAAAGCGCGAACCAGACGGATATAGGCTTACGCATCTTCCCATCCTCCTTATAGGGGCATCGAGCTTATAGGGCATCGAAGCTAGCAATGGGTCGAAACCGCTTCTCACTTTCAACTAATCTTCCAAACTCGGTTGGAAGATTATGAAATACCGCGTATTCTCGGATTCGATTTAGGGTAATGCGTAAACTACGGCAAGCGGCATATCACTTGGCGACTCGCTAACAATTATGCCGGTACGTCGGTCTGTCACCCCGGCGGTTGGTACGCCCACGTGAACGAGGCGCTGCGCGAGCACATACTAACTTCAATAAACGATTTAATGCAAGAAGAGTCAGAGTCGAGGCGACTGATGCAACTCGCACCCACCATGCTCCGTGGGGCGGCATTTTGGCCGACTTCTACCGCTGGCAGGAAGGCATCGGGCCTCGTGAGCGACGCCCGCCGATGCAGAATCTCATTGGGGGGGCATCGAGTCGAACCAGGTCGGCACACTGCCGAACTCGTGGACTTCTGTCTCGTATGGAAGCTGAGCCGGTGTTTTGCGTGAATTTCGGAACAGATTCGAGGGTCATTGGGTGTGCTAAGATAATTACGATTATTATAATTGCCCTTATCTTAGGGAGGTCTGGGTGTTTGTCAACCGAGTTTCGGAGTTGGCCTGGCTGGAAAAGCGTTACCAATCGGGAAAGGCGGAATTGGTTGTCCTGTATGGGAGGCGCCGCGTAGGGAAAACCGAGCTGCTGGCGAAGTTTTGCGCAAGCAAGCCGGACCCGCCGTATGTTTTTTTTGCTGCTGATCAGGTACCCGAGCCGATCCAGCGGGCAAATTTCTCGTCAGTGGTCAACGATGCGGTTTTCGGCAAAGGTCAAGTTCAGGCTGTATACGACTCCTGGGACGATCTGTTTGTTGTTCTGGCTCGACAGGCGCAGACTCGGCGCTTGCTGGTAGTTATTGACGAGTTTCCCTACCTGGTGGCGGCTTACCCCCCACTGATTTCTATCCTGCAGCGCCTTTGGGACCAGACACTGCGAAGCAGCCAGATTATGTTGATTGTGAACGGATCGTACATCGGTATGATGGAGGAGGCCGTGCTTGCCTATCATGCCCCGCTCTACGGACGCCGCACCGCTCAATACCTGCTCGAACCACTGGGGTTTTTCGATGCCCAGACGTTCTTTCGGGCCTATGCGCCAGATGATCGCTTACGTTTCTATGCAGTATTCGGCGGCACTCCGGCTTATCTACAGACCATCCGCACCGAACAATCGCTCGAAGCCAACATCGTCGAAACCATCTTGGAACGTGGATCGCTGCTTTACGACGAAGTACGCTTTGTTCTCCAACAAGAACTGCGCGAACCACGCAACTATTTTGCGGTCTTACAGGCGATTGCGGCAGGAAAGACCCGTCAGAACGAAATCAAACAGGCTTCAGGTTTGGACAGCATCAATCCCTACCTGGAAACGCTGCAAGATCTTCATCTGATCGAACGAACGGTTCCGGTGACTGAGAGGCAGCCACACAAAAGCCGCCGGGGCCTTTACCGCCTGAAGGACAACTATTTCCGCTTCTGGTTCCGGTTCGTACTGCCCAACCGCTCCCAACTGGAACGAGGCGCCAAGGAAATGGTGTTCGACACGGCGATCCGTTCTGAGCTCGACCGGTTTTGCGCCCCCGTTTTTGAAGAGGTCTGTCGGCAATACTTCTGGCGTGCCGGGCTCGATGGTGAGCTGGCTTTTGCGCCCCAACAGATCGGCGGTTGGTGGCAGGCCAACCAGGAAGTGGATATTGTGGTGCTGAGCAGGTCGCACGCCATGCTGGTCGAATGCAAGTGGAGCAGGCGTCCGGTTGGCATTGATATCTTGCAGGGGTTAGAGGCTAAGCGGTTGGCAGTAACGCGTGAAGCCGGGACTCAAAAGGTTTTCTTCGCGCTCTGTTCCCGTTCAGGATTCACGGATCAGTTGATCGATCTGGCCAAAGCGCGCGACGATGTCTTTCTCTACGACTGGGAGCGGATGTCCCAGCTGCCACCTCCTGAGCAGCAGGCGTAGTTTTTCCGCCTTGGCCGGGCAGTTTGTTGCGGCCTCACAACGGCATGCGGATTCCACTTGTCAGAGCCAATTGCAGAAATCGGTGACGGCCTTCGTAGAAGGGTGGGTTTCAATCCGGCCGGGAAGAACGCCGTCCGGATTCGAAACCCACCTACGAAGGCGATTTTTGCAATTGGCTGGTCAGTCTTCAATTGGAAGCAAGCGTAGTTGGTAAGCCGGGAAATGACGGGCGACGGCGCTCTTTGCTGTCAGATGCCAGAGTGAAGTCTTCTTCTCCCGGAGGGCGAGAACGCTTGTGATCCAACCCTGCGTCCAGCCGGTCTCCGCCGCCCAGGCGCCCCAGCCGACGTCGGCATTGCTTGCCCAGTAATCCCATCGTTCATATTCAAACGCCCGGAACCAGACTCCATCGAATTCGGGTCTCGTTGAACTGCGAGCTTGGATCCGGCAAAGAAAACCGGCCAGCTTGTTCTCAGCCTCCTGGTAGTAGGGATCTCCGGTAGCGGCAGCCGCTTCATGCAGGCCGAGAAAGGCGAAATTGGTCGTATAAAGCAAGTCGCATACCGGGTCTCCGTTAGCCTGAAGCAGTGTTGCTTCGTGTTTCCCGTAGTCATCGTTTGACCTCGGCGGCCCGTATCTGCCGGGCCGCGTACCAACTTCCTCCCTGATCGCACCGGATTGGACCTGTCTGGCGAGCAACTCTCCGGCCATAAAATGTAGCCATCGGCGATGTTCCGGGGTGTCGTCGACGCGAACCAGCCAGGCCAGGGGCAGGATCATCCGGGCTCGTTCCTGCTGAAGTCCGTTTGTCCAGCGCCACTGATCCGGATAGGCTTTCATGGTCAGGCCGATCGCCGTCCGCGTGCGTTCCAGGAGGGGTTTATATTTCGTCTTGTCGTAAAGCCAGAGATAGGTCGCCCACAGCCAGCTTTCGTAATGTGGGGCGTAGTTTACGATCTCCCTTTCAAAATGAGACTGCCAACCGGAGATCTGCAAGTCTTTCTCCTGAAGCCTGTTTCCTCTAAACCCCTTTTGGCCGGTGGTGCGGAAATTACCGACTATTGCTTTGACCACGGCTTCGTCCCAACGGTCACTACCAAGAGCGGCTGCCGCGGCTATCGCACTGAGGATCGAGCGGGCGTTGTCATCGCCATAATAGATCTCGTTTCGTGGGGGTTCCGTATCCCAGCCGAGCAGACCGTAAGAAGGGCTTTCAGAGTCGGCCCGCGGACCTTGTTGCAGCGTCGATGAGAAGAAAACGAAATCGAGCAGATTCCGGGCAACTTTCCGGCTTGTTGCGTCGCCGTCCAAAAGACTTCGAAGGGCGAAGGCCATGGCCGATTCGCAGTTGCAGTCGGCCCGCAGGTACCAGCGTGCATACTGGCTGCCGTTGTAGCGGATCCTCGAGCTGAATCCTTCAAGTATCCCGCAGCTGCCATCGCCCACTGGCGAGGTTAGGCGAGGCGCAGGCGCCACGCGGTCTTCCCATTTAGCTGCTTCGATCCATTGTTGCTTCCAGCTGTCATGGACGAGCAATCGCGCCTTGCGGTACCAGTCTACGCCGCGTATAACCGCTTCACGCTCGTGGTCGGGCGGCATTTGCTCGTGCTTGTCATAGGAAGTGCGAACCGATGGTTCGAATTTTAAGTCGGGCAGGCGGCTTCCACCGGTCAGCCAATTCAGTATGGAGCTCCAAATGACGGGCCAGGCCTCTACCGGCGCATAGCGGCCGGTTACAAACTGACTGAGTTTGGTGGCCGCAACCAGTGCGTTGTCCTGATATTCGAAGAGTAGAGGGTAAGCTGATGTCGGTAGCCCATAAACGGCGCGATCGAAGCCTGCCACCCTGGCAATGGCGATCCACGGCCGGGGCGCTTGGAAGGGTATGAAATGACAGTCTTGAACGGCAACAATACGCATTGGCTCAAGCTTTTCGCCGAATCGGTCCGAGGTGATAACGGCTCTTTCCCATTGGACGCGGCGTGGCTTGTCTCCCGGCAGATCGGAAAGAGAGGCGGGGTACTCGATGTAAAGCCGTAGGTCCTTCTTCCGTGCCTCGAGTAGCAAGGACTGATCGATTTTCGTCACCGTTCCGGGGTATCCGTCGGCAAAGATAAGGACGGGACCACCTTCCGGTGCCCGGTCAACAGCCTGAGCAGGGCTGTCATAACGTGAGCACCTGACACCGTTTTGTTTAAGAACGCGGTATAGGTCGTTGCTGTCCTCGCAGCTTAAAAAGAGATCAACTTCCGCCCCGAGCGTTGGCAAGGAGCTGACGATCATTACCGCGACCACAAACCACGCCGTGAGCATTGCTTGTGTGAAGTGCCTGTTCATCACCTTTTCCCAACGTGGACCCCTTGTATCAGGATTACAGGTTTTTCGGGGCGGAGTGAATCGTCTTTCTCGGTTGTTTTCCAAAAATATTGATTATTTTGGTGTTCGCTGTTGAGTCTTGCCTCGTATCACGGATAATGGTTTTAGATACTCACACCTGTTTCCCTTTCGCTCTGATCCTTCAGTAGTACGAGGTGCCAATGAAACCGTCACGACACTGTGTAGCTAAGTTCTTTGTTTGTCTGTACATGACGTTTGTTCCTATTGCTCCGCAACTGTTTGCGCAGCAGGCGGATGAGACCACAATAACCGGATGCCTTACCCCCGGAGACCGGGCGGGGTTTTACTCGCTACGGGAAGAAGGGACCGGATTCGTCATCCGGGTGACCGGACCTGCTCAATTGCAGCAGCATTCGGCCAACCACAGAGTGCGCCTGACCGGCCGGATGGTACACGAAGGTGGGCGGGATTTCTTCCGTGCCTCTCGTGTCGAACAACTCGCGACTACCTGTGAGCCGACCATGCCCTGGGACGTTACCATGGAGGGCATTCGGGAGGCGGTCGGCCGAGCCACTTATGGCGTTCGGGGCGGTATTGGGCTCGATCCTGAGCTCATCTATCTCGGGGCGCAGGCACAAGTTGGCCCAATTTTCCGAAACCTTTGGTTTCGTCCCAATTTCGAAGCTGGGTTCGGAGAGCTGACAACGTTAGTCGCCGCCAACTTTGAAGTGGTGTATTTTCTGCCGATATTAGCACGCAGCGCCGGTGCCACTCGGCAAGATGTCTGGAGCGTCTACCTGGGCGGAGGGCCTGTGGCTCAATTGAGCCACAGAAACCTCGAGGAAGAGGAAGTGCAAATCGACTTCGGTGACTGGGATTATGAGACAGGCCTGAATATCGTGTTTGGCGTCTCCCGCCGAAGTGGACTGTTCACGGAAGTCAAAGCAGGCGCCTACGGGAGTCCCAGCCTCCGGGTTATCGTTGGGTACAACTTTCGGTGAATGATTAGCGGGGAGCGACCGCTCCGCAGCTCATCTCGTACATTGGCGGGATAACCAGGTCAGTTCATACGTTTCCTGAGGAGGTTAACGATCGCCTTCACCGAAGCGAAATTCTCGAGCACCAGGTCTTGTGGGTCAATTTGGACGCCGAAACGGTCCTCCAAGAATCGAACCAGCCGTAACACTCCGATTGAATCCACGATTCCGTCGGCAATCAGCTGGGTATTCCGCTCGATCTCACCGGTCGCCTCGAACTCGTTCCTCACAAAAGTAATGACTTCGTTTTCGAGCTGATCAGTCCTGTCTGTCACGTGGATGCTCCGTTGTCTATCGCCGTCTTTTATTGTGGCCGGACTCTCCAGAGTCCGGCACCGGACTTCCAGGGCAGGATCGCTGGTCTGTCCCCGTTTGTCGTCCCGCCTTCAGGCGGGCTTTAGATCGATCTATTTACTACGATCGATGTTCTTACCTATCGCTCTGCCCGACTCTGGAGAGTCCGGCCAAAATCCGGATAGGAATATATGTGAGCAGCTTTGAGGTGGTCAACCCCACTATACGCCTCAATATCAAGTGCCGGCGACCAGGGACGGCTGATTTCCGCTGATTTCCGCTCGTTTGACAGTGGGTGCTTCCCGTCTCTACACTCTTCTGACAACTCAATTTGTGGTTTGGAGGCGGCATGAAGCCATTGCTTGGTTTGCTTGCGGTTGTCTGGATAGGCGGCGCCTTTGCCCAGGAGACGAAACTTCAGGTTCCCCACACCCGTTTCACACTCACAAACGGCCTGACAGTGATCCTTCATGAAGATCACTCGGTGCCCCTGGTAAGCGTCAATACCTGGTATAACGTGGGATCGGGAAGGGAGAAGCCAGGCCGTACGGGCTTTGCCCATCTCTTCGAACATTTGATGTTTGAAGGATCGGGAAACGTGCCGGAGGGGAAGTTCGACGAATGGTTGGAGGCCGCCGGCGGCAGCAACAACGGTTCGACGAATCCTGATCGGACCAATTACTGGGAGGATGTCCCCCGCAATGCACTGGAGCTCGCCCTGTTTCTGGAATCCGATCGCATGGGCTTTCTGCTTGACGCAATGACGCCGGCGAAAGTCGACGGTCAGCGTGACGTGGTCAAGAACGAACGGCGGCAGTCTTACGAAAACCGACCCTATGGAATGGCTTCAATTCTCCTCTCAGCCAACCTTTATCCCCCCGATCATCCCTATCACTGGCCGACAATCGGCTCCATGGAGGATTTGTCCGCGGCCAGTTATGAAGATGTAGTCGACTTCTTCAAGCGGTACTACGGTCCGAATAACGCCAGTCTTGCTATTGCAGGCGACATAGACATCGCAAAGACCAAGAGGTTAGTGGAGAAGTGGTTTAGCGATATTCCGAGCGGGCCGCCTGTGCCCCCGCTGGCGGCGCCTGCCGCCCACCTGGCGGAAGAAAAGCGACTGTTGTTGGAGGACAGAGTTCAGCTGCCTCGTCTATACATGGCGTGGCTGACACCGGCTGCTTTTGCTCCAGGTGATGCCGAACTGGATGTTGTCGCCGGTGTTTTGTCATCCGGTAAGAATTCACGTCTGTACAAGCGCCTTGTCTACGAGCTTCAGATTGCCCAGGATGTCGACGCCTTTCAGTCGTCAAGCCGACTAGGATCGACCTTCAGGATAGTCGCCACAGCCCGCACGGGACATAAACTGGCGGAACTGGAAGCCGTAATCCAGGAGGAGATCGATCGCCTCAAAAACGAACCGCCAACGTTGAGGGAGGTTCAACGAGTGGTCAACCAGTTCGAAACAAGTTTTCTCAGCCGGATGGAAAGAATCGGGGGCTTCGGCGGGAAGGCCGATCAACTCAATGCCTACTATCTGGCGACCGGTAACCCCGATTACTTCAATGAGGATTTATCGCGCTACAAAGCGCTTGATCCCGTCGATATCTCCAACGCGGCGCAAACTTTTCTTAAAGACAACGCTCGGGTCATTCTAAGCGTGGTACCCACCGGGAAAGAGGAGCTGGCGGCAATGGCAGGAAAGGAGCGGAAATAGTCATGGCGATCTTTGTTGACCGGAATACAGGTCCAGCCTTGCGTCAGCCCAAACGGCCGCAACTCAGGCTTCGAAAGATTCAAGCGTTCTTGTGCCTTGCTGCGGCCACTGTCTTTGCGGGAGACACTCTTTTAGCGCAGCAAGCCAGGGTCCCGGATCGCAGCCGTTTGCCTCAGCTCGAGCCTCCGCCAGCCCTGAAACTTCCGCCAATACAGCGTCTGAAGCTCTCAAACGGGTTGGGCATTGTCCTTTTAGAAAAACATGAAGTTCCAGTTGTCGCAGTTAGCCTCCTGGTCAAAGGGGGCACAGCCTTAGACCCGGCCGATCGAAGCGGATTAGCCAATCTGACTGCCTCCCTGATGACCGAAGGGGCGGGAAACAGGGACGCTCTTCAACTGGCTGATGAAATCGATTTTCTCGGGGCTCATATCTCCGCCACGGCTGGGTATCATGCCTTCTCTGTCAATCTTTACACTCCGGTTTCCCGACTCGATCAGGCTTTGCCGTTGTTGGCGGATGTTGCCTTGCGACCAACGTTCCCCAGCGAGGAGTTGGAACGCAAGCGCAAGCAGCTGTTAACCCGGCTTCTGCAGGCGCGTGACGAACCCTCGGCTATCGCTTCGGTTCTTTTTAACCGCGCACTCTACGGTAGCGATCATCCTTACGGCGTTTCCCCGTTTCTGGACGAAGCTACGATTCGTGCTTTCACTCCTGAAGACGCTCGGAAGTTTCATGCCTCGCTCTTCTTCCCGAACAATGCGACACTCGTTGTAGTGGGTGCCGTCAGGGCGGAGAGTCTGCTGCCGAAGCTTGAATCCAGTTTTGGGAGCTGGAAACCGGGCCAGGCGCTCTCCTCAACCGAGCGGACGGCGTCGCAGGTTCGAGAACGAGCCATTTACCTGGTGGATAAACCGGGCGCACCCCAGTCAGAAATACGGGTCGGCCAGATCGGCGCCTCCCGGCTTGTAGATGATTACTTCACGCTTGTCACCCTCAATACTATCCTGGGCGGATCATTCACGTCGCGGCTCAATTCGAATCTGCGAGAGAATCATGGGTACACCTACGGCGCAGGCTCGAGTTTTGGATTCAGATTGTGGCCCGGTCCATTTACGATCTTCACCGCGGTGCAGACAGAAGTAACTGACAAGGCGCTCGCCGAGATCTTGAAGGAACTGGAAGCCATTCGACAGCCGATTCCCGCCGAGGAACTGGAAAGGGGCAAGAACTATGTCGCTCTCCGCTTCCCGGCACGGTTTCAGTCGGTTCGCGACATTGCCGATCAACTGGAGGAGTTGATTGTTTACAATCTGCCTGACTCCTACTTCAACGATTATGTCCGCCAGATTTTGGCGGTAACCCCGGAAGCTGCGCAGAAGGCTGCAAGCCGCTACCTCGATCCAGCGCGGGTAGCTATTGTTGTGGTAGGCGACCGTCAGCGAATTGAACCCGCATTACGAGCGCTCAACATAGGCCCGGTCAAAGTGCTGACCGTAGACGAGGTCATGGGGCGCAGGTAGTTCCGAAAATTGTCTATTGGCATGTTTCGGACGTAGATGCTATGCAGGAGGGAAGGCGGAACATTTGGGAGACAGGAGCAAGGC
>DAOTAI010000578.1:0-2660 GCA_035593865.1 Acidobacteriota bacterium | reverse complement strand
CCCCACTTGGAACAGATGAGATCGAAAACGGGCCGCCCTCACTGGCTTGTCCTTGACGAGGCCCATCACCTGTTGCCCGCGCTTTCGGACAGTGCCTCGGCAACTCTGAACCAGGATCTAAGCGGTTTCCTGTTTATCACCGTGCATCCTGAGCACGTCTCCAGAACGGTTCTCTCCGGTGTCGCCTTAATCGTCGTTATCGGAAAATCACCGGCCAAGACCATTCAGCGGGCCTGCCAATCGCTCGACGAACCGCCTCCCCCGGTTTCCGATCGCGAACTGAAAGCCGGCGAGGGACTCGTCTGGAGAAGAGGGACCGGCGAGTCCCCCATCTGGTTCAGGAGTGAGCCTCCCCGAACCGAAATGCGCCGCCATCAACGCAAGTACACCGAAGGGCAACTTGAACCGGACAAATGCTTCTATTTTCGCGGACCCGATGGAAAGCTCAATCTCAAGGCCCACAACCTTAGCCTGTTCCTTCAGATTGCCGATGGCCTTGATGACGAGACCTGGTTGTACCATTTGAAGCGAGGAGACTATTCACAATGGTTGCGAAACTCTTTACAGGACGAAAGCCTGGCCTCTGAGGTAGAGAAAATCGAGAAAGAAGGCGAGACCGAGCCCCGCCGGAGCCGTGAACAGATCCGCGCTCGCATTGAAGAACGCTACACCCTCCCGGCTTGAGTTGTACGCAGACGATCGCGTGTCCCGCCGTCCATCCCCTTTTTCAGGTATGCTGATACCGTGACAGGACGCCGAAAGATGACAGTTGTCCTAACCGCCTGCCTCTCGATGCTCCTTGCCCGGGGGGAAATCGTTGACCAGGTTGCCGCCGTCGTGGAAGGTGAAGTGATAACCCTGTCCGATCTGAAATGGTTGATCGAGTTCCGAGGCTTCCAGGTGCCGGAGGACGAACAGGAAAGGCGCGACTTCTATCTGACCGTGCTCAATCAGATCATCGAGCAGAAGTTGATCGCCATGGAAGCTGAACAGACGCCTATGGTTGAAGTAACGGCCGATGAGGTGGAGGCGCAAATTGCGGCCTACAAGCAGCGTTTTCCAACCGAGGAAGCCTTCCAACAGAGGCTCGTAGAAATGCAGACGTCGCTCCAGGAGTTCCGGCAGATCATTCGCCGGCAGGTAGCAGTCAACAAGTTTATCGAGGCGCGTTTCAAACCTTTCATAATCGTCTTGCCCAACGAGATCGAGGAATACTACCGGGAAACATTAGTACCTCAGTTGGAAAAGCTCAACCAGCCGATTCCGGCCCTGGAAGTCGTCGAGGAGTCGATCCGTCAAATCCTCACGGAACAGCAGACCAACGAAGAATTGGAACGTTGGCTGCGCACAGCCCGTCAGCGGGCCACCGTGACAACCCTCCTCTTTCGTCAGAACCCCTTTGCCCCGAATCTTCCCCCGTCGCTCACCAAGGAAACAGAACTCCAGAAGGTGCCAATTCCCTGAGTGGCTCCCTGATGGGGCATTGGCGAAAAGCGGCCCTGTCAGCTGAAAATCATGCGCCTGTCAGCCGTTTTTCCGGGAGTCTACGATCAGGGTGACCGGTCCATCGTTAACCAAATGGACCTTCATCATGGCTTGAAAAACACCGCACTGAACCGGCACGCCCTCGGCACGGACCTGTTCGACCAGGGCTTCATAGAGTTCCCTGGCCCGCTCGGCCGGAGCCGCGCGTGTGAAATCGGGACGATTGCCCCGGCGAGTGTCTCCATGAAGGGTAAACTGCGAAACCAGCAAGATGCTGCCGCCTATAGCCTTGATCGAAACATTCATGCGGCCAGCCTCGTCATCAAAAACCCGGAGATTTACGATTTTTCTCGCGATGAAACGGACATCCTCGGCGGTATCGCAGTCTTCTACGCCCACGAGCACCAGCAGGCCTCGCCCGATCTCCGCAACAACCCTGCCCTCAACTGCCACCGAAGCTTCATCGACTCTTTGCAGAACGGCTCTCATACAAAAAGCACGGGGTGTAGGGATAGAGGGATAAGGGGTACAGGGAACAAGAGAATCTCACTAAAACCCTGACCTCTCTTTCCTCCCTGTCCCTTTGACGCTCTTTTCCTTTATCCCTTTACCCCTCTATGTCTCTATCCCTGTATCCCTTTCGTAGTTCTAATGAACAAGACTACTCATGCCCGTACCCCATCGCTCGGTAAGGATTCGCTCAAAACGAGGCAGCAGGACTATATCAAAAGTCTGTTGTTTATCCGGAAACATGGCCAGTATCGCTCGTTCCGTGTTCCGCACGATAGTACGGGCTTCTTCCAGAGTCAACGTCGGATCCTGATATAAAACACTCGTAGTCAAGTCAACGAGAAACCGGAGTCGTTTGATTTTCTTTTCTTCTTCTTCAATCAGTCTCTTCTTTTCCTGCTCGTCCATTTGCTCACTGTAGCATCAAAACGATTTTCCGAGTTGACAATTCACCTTTTCTTCACCTAAAGTGGTAGTCGAGGGAGGGATGCCAATGCCCGTCACCAAACGCCAGCAAGAAATACTCGCCTTTTTGAAGGAATACCTCGACCTGCATGGTTACTCGCCGACTCTTGAGGAGATCGCAGATCATTTTTCCATTCGATCGTTGAACGGTGTTTACAAGCACCTTAAGGCTTTGGAGCAGCGCGGCTTCATTCGCCGGC
>DAOTAI010000577.1:0-2662 GCA_035593865.1 Acidobacteriota bacterium | reverse complement strand
TTCGTTGAGCAGTCTCTTGGTGGTCTTTTCTTTCCGGCAATCCGGGCAAGGGATCACAGCTTCGACATCTTTCCTTTTTGTCAACACCCAGCCGGAGTCCCGGCAGTTTGGACAGTTGTATGTCGACTCGGCTTTCATGATCTCCCTTTCCAAATCTCCTCTGTTCCACCGGCCTCCTTATTCTCGAAGCGGGCAAGAACAAAAAGGAGGTCTGAGAGGCGGTTCAAATAAGGCAGGACTTCCGCGTTGATTCCCTGCTCCGTTCTCATGGCACGGACGACGAGGCGCTCTGCACGCCGACAAACGGTTCGAGCCAGATGAAGGTGGGCTGCGCCTGCAGAGCCTCCCGGCAGGATAAAATTCCTGAGCGGGGGCAAAGCGTTCTGGTACTGATCAATCCACTGTTCGAGCCTCTCCCAGTCGGAACGTCGTACACGCAGTTCGGTGCTTGCGGAAACATTGGCCAGATCGGCGCCCAGCAGAAACAGATCCCGCTGAAGTTCGAGTACGGTGTTCTTTACCGTCGCCGAGACCAGGTACAGCACGGCGACGCCGAGCAGCGAGTTCAGTTCGTCAACTGTCCCGTAGGCACCGATCAGGGGTGAATCCTTCTCGACCTGACTTCGGCCCTGGAGCCCGGTTTTGCCCCGGTCTCCTTTTCGCGTGTAGATTTTCATCCGCGTTGGTTCACGATAGCACGCGTGATAGGAGTAGCGAAGGGGAAATCGACACAGGACCGTGTCTACCTCGTCTATCCGCGGATGGGCGCGGATAACACGGATAGCACGGATGTCCACCGCACGCACACCAAACTCAGAGCCGGAGCCGGTCGAACAACGGGCCGGGGTCAAGGCGGATACCGATCAGGAACGGACCGAACTCGGCGTAGCGAGCACTGACCTCGTCGTAACGCATGTCGTAGACAATCTTTTTCAAATAGAACGGGTCATCGGCGAACAGCGTCACTCCCCATTCCCAGTCATCGAGTCCAACCCCGCCGGTAACGAGTTGTTTCACCTTGCCCGCAAATTTGCGGCCGGTTATCAGGTGGCCGCTCATAAGCTGTCTTCGAGTGTCGAAATCCAGGGAGTACCAGTTATACTCGGCGTCCCTTCTTTTGTTCATGGGATAAAAGCACATCACCCGGTGCTCCGGCAATTGCGGGTAAAGCCTCTCGTTAATGTAAACCTGCATCCTCTGCCTGAACGCCTCCATTTTCTTCTGGTACTCGTCAGAATCCGGTGAGAGTCCTTCTTTTTCGCGAAGGGTACGGTCGTAATCCTTGTCTTGACTCATGTACTCAGAGACTTCCGAGAGTGAGAAGAAAGAGTACGTCGGGCGGAGTGTCCCGGGAGCAAAGGCGCGAATCAACTGATTTTCGGTCTCGTTCAAATGATGCAGTTCGGGATCCACCAACATGACCCCAAAGTCGGCCTTGTGCCCGAGGACAGCGTAACAGTTCGCCTGGCAGTTCTCACCGAGCCTGAACTTGCAGAGCGCTTCTTCCAGATTCGTCCGGCACTGCAACTGCTCGGAGCGGGGCAAATTGCCCCATTCTTTTCGATCTATGCTGTAAAAGGCGTGGAGAATAAACCAGCCTGCTTCTGCTCGAATGGGTTCCATAATAAGACCCACTATAGACAATTCTGAAAATCGAGGTAAAGGCCGCGACACCTCATTCTCAATCGGACCAATCACTTGACGGTGCAATAGTGAAGGCCCTGTGCTATTCTCCCGGCAGTAGGAGGTAAGAATTCTATGGCACGACCCGTAACTCTATTTACCGGACAATGGGCAGACTTAAGCTTTGAAACCATTTGCGAAAAAGCCAAGCAGTTTGGGTATGACGGCGTCGAGTTGGCTTGCTGGGGCGATCACTTTGATGTGAGCAAGGCCTTGGAAGATCCAGGGTATTGCGCCGGCCGATGGGAAGTTCTGAACAAGTACGGCCTGAAATGTTTCGCGATCAGCAACCATCTTGTCGGCCAGGCGGTCTGTGATAACGTCGATGAGCGGCACAAGGCTATTCTTCCCCCTCATGTCTGGGGAGACGGCGATCCCGAGGGAGTAAGGCAGCGGGCAGCGGAAGAGATGAAGAAGACGGCCAGAGCCGCCGCCCGGTTTGGTATCAAGATCGTCAACGGATTCACAGGCAGCAGTATCTGGCAGTACCTCTATTCATTCCCTCCCGTCGCCCCGAAGACCATAGAAGCCGGGTTCCAAGATTTCGCCGATCGCTGGACTCCTATCCTGGACGTCTTTGCTGAGGTCGGAGTTCGCTTCGGACTGGAGGTTCACCCGACCGAGATTGCTTTTGATATTTCCAGCGCCGAACGAGCGGTGGAGGCCATAAAAGGGCACAAATCGTTCGGATTTAATTATGACCCCAGCCACTTGGGCTATCAGGGAGTGGATTACGTAGCATTCATAAGAAGATTTGCCGACCGAATTGTGCATACTCACATGAAAGATGTCTGGTGGTCGGATATCCCCACCCGCGCGGGAGTGTTTGGCGGGCATCTCGACTTCGGGCACAGCGACAGGTTCTGGGACTTCCGCTCCCTTGGCCGCGGCAAGATCAAGTTTGAGGAAGTGATTCGAGCGCTCAACGCAATCGGTTACGAGGGACCGCTGTCGGTGGAGTGGGAAGACGCCAACATGG
>DAOTAI010000576.1:0-2666 GCA_035593865.1 Acidobacteriota bacterium | reverse complement strand
CGATGACCGCCTGGACGTTCCGCCCCTGGTTGGCGGTGGTGAACGCCACCGGCGTGCTGCTCCACACGCTGGCCGGGCACGAGGATCACGTCCGTGCGGTACGCTTCGACCCGACAGGGCAGGTACTCGCCAGTTGCAGCAACGACGGCACCGTGCGCCTCTGGGATGTGCGCACCGGCCAGTTGCTGCAGACACTCAGCGGCCATCAGGAGAGCGTTTACGCCCTCGCCTTCGTGCGCGATGGCCTGCTGGTGAGCGGCGGGAACATGGCCAATTTTGTAGGATTCCTGGTTGGTCGCCGCGCCAAGACAGACTGGGATGTGCGAAAGGCTGGGATGTTTTCCGGAACACCGTTGCGCGTCTACGCCTCTCAAGAGACGCACACGTGGATCCAGAAAGCGGCTGACTTGTTCGGTTTTGGAACAGATGCTATCGCCTGGGTGCCGACAGATGATCGCCAGCGAATGGACACGGGCCGGCTTCGATCCATGATCCAGGAGGATCGTCAAAACGGCGTGCGGCCGCTGATGGTTGTAGGGACGGCCGGTACAGTAGGCACTGGGGCGATCGATCCATTGAACGAGCTGGCAGACATTTGCGCGGAGCAGGACCTCTGGTTCCATGTTGACGGCGCCTACGGGGCTTTTGCTGCGGCGTTGCCGGACGCTTCGGCTGATTTGCGCGCTCTAAGTCGGGCCGATTCAGTAGCTATGGATCCCCACAAGTGGCTTTATGCTCCGCTTGAAGCCGGATGCGTGCTGGTGCGGCGTCGGGAGCTTCTGCGTGAAAGCTTTTCCTATCATCCGCCTTATTATCACTTCGATCCGGAGTTAACCAATTACTTCGACTTTGGTCCGCAGAACTCGCGCGGTTTCCGTGCCCTTAAAGTCTGGCTGGCCCTGCGACAGGCAGGAAGGGAAGCGTACGAGCGGATGATAGCCCAAGACATCAGGCTGGCTGGTGAGTTATATCGCATCCTGCCGAATTACCCGGAACTTGAGCGTTTAACGCACGGTCTGAGCATTGTCACATTCCGCTACATTCCTCCCGATCTTCGTCCGCATTGCGGGACGCCGGAAGTAGATCAATACCTTGACGACCTGAACCGTAAAATCCTGGACCAAGTGGAGGCTGGCGGCGAGGCGTTTCTTTCAAACGCCGTCATCAATGGACGCTTCGCGCTTCGTCTATGTATCGTAAACTTCCGCACTTCGCTCGAAGACATCGAGTCTTTGCCCCCGCTAATCGTGCGCCTGGGGCGCGAAGTCGACGGGGATCGAGCGTATCGAAACCCGCCGGACTTATGAAGCGCTGCTCGTACTTCATAGGTTCGGACTCGGGTCATTGTGCCATATTTAATTAGAGCCGCCTGGACAATAAATCAGTCTTGTGCGCGCAGTTGCCAAATCCCGACACCTGGATAGCACCTCGGCATCGGGCAGGTCGTGAGACAATAGAAGGAGGTCCTCCATCCTGAAAGGAGTTCAATGAGATCCTGCATTTTGCTTCTGATAGTCATGGCCTGGAACTCGGGAGCTTTTTCGCAGGAGACTCCAGCTGGCCGCTTGGATATCGGCGCTACCGTGGAGGCGATCACAGGGCTCAAGGTCAGCCGCCAGGACCGCCAGGTAAAAATCTCAGTCCCACAAACGGATCTGCAGGTCCTCCTGGACGGCTGGTCCATTACCCCGCCGATGGGTCTCTCATCATGGGCAGCCTTCGCACCGACCGCCCAGGGGGCGGTCGTGATGGGCGATTTCGTCGTGAGAGAGAACGAAATCGCGCCGGCTGAAAAGCTGCTCCTCGAGAAGGGACTGACGGTTTCCGGTCTTCACAACCACTTCGTGCGTGAAGAGCCGCGAGTGATGTTCATGCACATTCACGGCGAGGGCCGCATCGACTCCCTCGCCGAAGGCGTCAAGGCGCTTATCGACGGGATCCGAGAGCTGCGAGGTTCGACCCCTGCCGGCTCAAACTCACCGACGGTATCAAGTTCTCTCCCCACGGCAGAAATTGAGCGGGTGATTGGGCATCGCGGAGAGCAAAATGCCGGAGTGCTGCGCTTCGTCATCGGTCGCCCAGATGTGAAACTGGATTCGCATGGCGTAGAAGTCACCAGCTTCATGGGATTCAATACCTGGGCCGCTTTTCAGGGCACAGCCGACCGGGCAGCCGTAGCCGGCGACTTTGCGATGATGGAAAGCGAAGTAGAACCAGTAATTAGTGCTCTGATTCGGAACGACATCGAGGTTGTAGCAGTCCACAATCATATGGTCCATGAAAAACCCCGCATCTTCTTCCTTCATTATTGGGGCGTCGGACCCGCGACGAAGCTTGCGGTCGGCCTGCGAGACGCGCTCGCCAAGACCGGGAACGGGGCGACCAGGCAGCCATCGCATTAGTGTTGAAGAAGTCCGTTTGTAGTTCCGTCAACGCCGCAATGAAAATGGTGGCATCCGCATCCCTGCCTGAGCGCCTTAGCGCCGCCGCCTTGCTCAATTCAGCCCGCGCCCGGGGTTGGTTCCAATGAACACACGGTAGCTATCGAACGGAACGGGTTTGTCACATTGGATGTTGACCAAGCCCGCATCCTTCAGCTGGCTGGTAAAGGCTGGCACCTCGGGCAAGGGCCCCGCGCCTGCCGTCATGGCGGCCCACAAACGCAT
>DAOTAI010000575.1:0-2680 GCA_035593865.1 Acidobacteriota bacterium | reverse complement strand
GGAGGCCGTAATGTAAGGAGTGATACCAAGAGCGAAGATCGAAAGCCGGCTCAGGTTTCCACCGGAAAAGATGTCTAAAATGCCAAAGATCGTCCCGGCCTGCTGTCGGAAGACTTCCTGCAAAGCAGCGCTGTCAACACCGGGGGTCGGGATCCAGCTGCCTACCCGATACACGGCCAGAAGACCGAGCATGAACAAGATGCGCTTGCGCAGGTCCGGGATGTTTAAGATGTTTCTTAGACTGTTTACTAACGGGTTAATGTCTGCCATTAACTGACGACCTCAACACTGCCGCCTGCCTGTTCGATTTTCTGCCGGGCAGACTCGCTGAAATGATGGGCCCGAACAGTCAGCTTTCGGGAAAGCTCTCCCTCGCCCAGGATGCGAACCCCATCTTTACCCTTTCTGACAAGACCCTCTTGGCGCAACAGCTCGGGAGTAACCTCCGTGCCATCCTCAAACTTGTTCAGGTCTCTCACGTTCAGAATGGCGTACTCCTTCGCAAACTTGTTGGTAAAACCGCGTTTGGGAAGCCGGCGATGCAGGGGCATCTGACCGCCCTCGAACCCGACCTTCTGGGAGAAGCCCGAACGTGATTTCTGTCCTTTTTCGCCTCGAGTAGCCGTTTTCCCGTGACCGGAACCGGGGCCGCGGCCCACGCGTTTGCGCTTCTTATTGGCTCCCTTAGCCGGTCTTAAACCATGAAGTTCCAGGCTCATGCTTGTTCCTCGACTATCTTGACGAGGTGACTGATCTTCGCCACCATTCCCCGAATTTCCGGCGTATCCGGCCGCTCTACCACCTGGTTCAGCTTGGTGAAGCCCAAACCTTTCACAATGGCCTTTTGTCGGTAGCTGCGTCCGATTGCGCTCCGATAATACGTAATTTTCAGCGTCTTTGGTGCTTTCTTCTCTTTTGTCGCCATTAGAGTTCCTCGAGACTCAGACCGCGTGTCTGGGCGACCTGCTCCGGACTGCGCAGCTGTTTCAGTCCATCAAAAGTAGCCTTTATGACGTTGTGCGGGTTTGGGGACCCGATGGATTTTGTCACCACATCCCGGATTCCCGCCGATTCCATGACGGCTCGAACCGCACCTCCGGCGATGACGCCGGTCCCCTCCGGGGCGGGCTTCAGAACCACGCGTCCGGACCCGAAACATCCGAGAACCGCGTGCGGAATCGTCATCCCTGCCAGTGGAATCTGAATCATGCTCTTCTTGGCCTTCTCGATTCCCTTCCGGATTGCTGCCGGCACTTCTTTGGCCTTCCCCAGCCCGTATCCAACTCGGCCGTTCTGATCACCAACCACCACCAGCGCGCTAAAACTCAGATTCTTTCCGCCTTTGACGACCTTAGTTACGCGGTTGATCGCTACGACCTGATCTTTAAACTCGACTTCCGTCGCTTCAGGAGTCACCATACTTTCTCCACTCTGTTCCTAGAACTTCAAACCCGCTTCACGCGCAGCCTCCGCCAACGCCTTGATTCGGCCGTGGTAGAGGTAACCGCCCCGGTCAAAAACGATTCTCGTGGTCCCTTTTTCCTGGGCTTTTTCGGCAATCGCCTTACCGACTCTTTTCGCGGCTGTCAGGTTACCACCCTGTTCGAGCTTCTTTCCCTCGATGTCCAGAGTTGACGCCGACACTAGGGTTCGCCCCGTCTCATCATCAACAATCTGGGCATAAATATGCTTCAAGCTGCGGTAAACACACAGGCGGGGGACTTCGGCAGTCCCCTTCAGCACATGCCGTATCCTTCGGTGGATCTTTCTGCGTCTCTCGTCTTTGCTAAGATTCCTTGCCATAAGTCCCTCGATTGACTCTTGCCGATTGGCGACCGGGCCGCCCGAAGGGGCGTCGTAAATCGTCAGTCGTCTCCTTGTCAATTCTTACGCGCCCTTCTTTCCGACCTTCAGCCTGATGGTTTCATTGGCGTAACGGATACCCTTCCCCCGGTATGGATCAGGGGGACGAAGGGCCCGAATGTCCGCTGCGACCTGGCCGACCCGCTCCCGATCGGCGCCCGAAACCACCACGCTGGTCACGTAGTTCTGAATCGTTCGGGGGAATCTCTCCACCTTGATACTGATTTCAGGAGGAACTGGAAACTCGATGGGGTGTGAGAAGCCGAGCGACAGGTTGAGATATTTACCCCTCATTTCCGCGCGATAGCCGATGCCGACCACATCGAGTTCCTTGCTGAAACCGCTGGTCACCCCGTGGACCGCGTTAGCAATCAACGCGCGCGTCAAGCCGTGAAGCGCACGGACCGCCTTTTCGTCATTGTCTCGATGGGCGAGTACTGTTCCGTCCTTTACTTCGATCCTGATCCGCGCCGGCACTGGGACCTCAAGCTTCCCCTTCGGTCCCTCCACCCTGACACTATTTTCGGTCACCGCTATCTTGACACCCGGTGGAACCGGAATTGGTTTCTTACCTATACGAGACATATCTAGCTCCGAATCAGTCGATTGACGATTGCCGATTGGCGATTGGCATCTACAATTCAAAGGGCCTGGCGCAGCATAATCGTTCGGTCGCCAATGGCCAATTGCCAATTCAGTAAACCTCGCACAAAACTTCCCCGCCCAGGCCTTTTTCTGTTGCCTTCTTCCCGGTCATCACGCCGTTCGAGGTCGAGAGGATAACCACTCCCAGCCCTCCCAGAACGCGCGGAATCTT
>DAOTAI010000574.1:0-2687 GCA_035593865.1 Acidobacteriota bacterium | reverse complement strand
GATTCACTTTGACTAGTGGTGTGCAGGGCCGGCCGATGTGTTGAACCAGCGGCAGCACGACCCTGGCGGGGCGCAGTTCCTTATCCGAGAGAGCACCCTCGTCAACAAAACTGGAGAGTCCGAGCTTCCGGGAAAGACGCGCGGTCGGTACACGCCGGGCGTTGATGAGAGGATGGGGGCGATACTCGCGGTTCCCGGTGTCTCGCGCTTCGCGCTTCGCGTTTGATTTGTTGAAGAGGCAGACCTCCTTGGGGTCAAGATCCTCTGGGCAGGAGAACAGGCTGCAAAGGTTACATCCGCAGCAGTACAGTCCCTCACTGGCCGGCGCCGAATAAACCGGCAAGCCGATCTCGGGATTGTGCCGTCCGAAGGCCACGCTTCGCATGGCTTTGTGAGGCTCGATGGGATGACCCAGAAGATATCGCGGGCACAATTCTGTACAGAAACTGCACTGGTCGCAGGCCGATTTTGCTTTACGTCCAACTTGTCGCCAACCGAGCGAGTAGCGCGCGATCAGGGGGTGGGAGGCGGGAAGCACGATGAGGCCGCCGGTAGTCTTGGTTACAGGCTCATCCAGACCCCCGGCGAGACGACCCATCATGGCACCACCGACAAGCACTCGAAATTCGGGAACTACGGACCCGCCGGCCGCCTCGATGACGTCGGCAAGAGGCGTCCCGATCGGGACTCGAAGGGTGCTCGGACGCCGCACAGCACCGGCAACGGTCAGGAATTTGTGTGTGACCGGCCGCTCGCAGCCGATATTGAAAAGCGTTTCGACGTTGCAGACCACGATTCCGAGATGGATGGGAAGGCCTCCCGGCGGGATGACCCGGCCGGTTATATCGTAGACCAGGATGAATTCGTCACCGGACGGGTAGGCGTCGGCCAGGGAATGCAGCGACGTGTCGGGAGGGAGGGCTTTTTGCAGGCGGCGAATCAGCTTTTCGTGTTTTTCCTTGATCCCGATTACGGCCCGCGAGGCGCCGACTCTCTGCAGGGCAATCTCGAGTCCTCGTCGAACTTCCGGCCAGTGATGAACCAAAAGTTCCTTGTCTTTGTGAAGCAGCGGCTCGCATTCGGCCGCATTAACGATGAGCATTTCTGCCCTGGCGGTCAGTTTGACCGCCGTGGGAAAGCCCGCCCCGCCCGCGCCGACCACGCCGTGTTCCGCGATGAGGTCTTTCATGGAAAGCGTAATCATACACCAACTTTAGGCGGTGTCTTATCGGAAGTGATCGTCGTGCCGCTTCCTCGGACGCAAGGTCCTATGCTCGTTTAAGTTGTCCCCCTCTTGCGCTTGGTTGTAACATAGCGTCCGATGATCCGCCTTCTTGTCTTTTGTTCACTGCTCGCCTCGCTGACTTTTTCACATGCTCACGCGGCGATATACAAGGTCAGGATTGACGGTGTAATCGATCCCATCACATCGGAGTTCATCGGGAAAGCAATGCGCCAGGCCGAGGAGGCCGACGCCGAATTTCTGCTCATGGAACTCTCGACTCCCGGCGGGCTCGGGATCTCGATGCAGGAGGTCATTCAAAGCATACTGAATTCAAAAGTTCCGGTCGTGTGTCATGTGACTCCGAGCGGAACTCACGCGGCCTCGGCCGGATTCTTCATCCTTTTGTCGGCGGACGTCGCCGCCATGGCGCCCGGAACCAACACGGGATCAGCGCATCCTGTTTTCCCCTTCGGGATGGAGAACAAGATCATGGTGGAGAAAGTCCGCAATGACGCCTTGGCGAGCCTTCGAAGCATCGTTAAGCAGCGCAAGCGGAACTACGAGATGGCTGAGAAGGCCGTCACCGAAAGCAAATCGTTCACAGCCCAGGAGGCACTGGATGGAGGAATGATCGATCTGGTTGCCCGTGACCAGCAGGATCTGCTCAAGAAGCTCGAGGGTTGGGAAGTCACTCGCTTCACAGGGGAGAAGCAGCGGATTGAGGTAGAGGGGCAGCCGATTGTCACGGTTGAGCCCACCTTCAGAGAGCGAGTCCTGAGTGCGATTGCCGATCCCAACATGGCCCTTATCCTGGGTTTGATTGGTCTATTGGGAATCTATCTCGAGTTCACCCAGCCTGGACTGATCCTTCCCGGCATCGCCGGAACGTTTGCCCTGATCCTGGCGCTGGTTGGCTTCTCCATCATCCCTGTAAATATCGTCGGTGTTGTTCTGATGATCCTGGCCCTGGGGCTTTTTGTCGCCGAAGTAAAGGTTCAAGGGTTCGGGTTACTTGGCATCGCGGGAGCCGTTTCAATGGTCCTGGGGATACTCTTTCTTGTCGACACGCCCTACCCGACTGTTCGGATCGGTCTTGGTCTGGCCCTGGCGGTCACGATTCCGTTTGCCATTATCTTCATTTTTCTTCTTCAGCTGGTGATCCGCGCGCAGAAGAGCCGGGTGACGACGGGACAGGCCGGTTTGGTGGGGATGATCGGTGAAGCGCGAACGCCGATTAACCGGAATGGGGGGCGGGTGTTCGTTTACGGGGAGTGGTGGCGGGCGACCTCAAAGACGCCGATCCCGCAGGGCGCCCGGGTGCGGATAGTAGAGGTTAACAACCTGGATTTGGTCGTCGAGCCCGCAGAAGGAGTCGAGCCTGAACAAGGAGCGGACGATTGACGATAAGGAATTGTTTCCGGACGCGGAAGATCGATTAATCGTCCATCGTCATTTATCAACT
>DAOTAI010000573.1:0-2694 GCA_035593865.1 Acidobacteriota bacterium | reverse complement strand
CACGGTCCATTCTCGGTAATCGCGACCGAGTGCTCGAAGTGAGCGCTTAATCCGCCGTCTATTGTCACGGCGGTCCATCGATCTTCCAGCACCCTGACCCCTGGACCGCGGCTGTTCACCATAGGTTCGATGGCCAGCACCATCCCCGCCTGAAGCTTCGGCCCGCGTCCCGGCTTTCCGTAGTTGGGGACCTGGGGCTCTTCATGCAAGGCCGTGCCGACTCCATGTCCTACAAAGTCACGGACGACCGAAAACCCGTGGGCTTCGACATGCCGTTGGACAGCTGCCGAGATATCAGAAACGCGGCCCCCAATAACCGCCTTCTCGATTCCCTTGTAGAGAGCCTCCCGGGTCACCTGCAGCAACTTCTGCGCTTCGGGGCTCACCTCACCGACGGGAAAAGTCCAGGCGGCGTCGCCATAATAGCCGCGATAAAGCACTCCCACATCTATACTGATGATGTCGCCCTCCTGGAGTCGCCGTCCGTTGGGAATCCCATGAATGACCTGGTCGTTCACCGAAGTACAAATGTTCGCCGGATACCCGCGATACCCCTTGAAACCCGGTTGCGCTCCGGCCTTCACGATCAACTCACAGGCCCGGCGGTCGAGTTCTCCTGTTGTGATATCCGGTTTAACGAGGCCGCCCAGTTCGTTCAAGACCCTGGCCACAATGAGATTGGCCTCTCTCATCGTGTTCAGTTCGGCTCGTCCTTTGCAAATGATCATCGAAAAACCCGACAGGAAAGATGAAGGCCAGGCCTTCGTCTTTCCTCATTCATTCCAGGCTTCCCCCCGCCCATTGTCTTTCCAGCTTCTCGATCAGACAGGACATCTCAGCCGCTATCTGGTCTGGATCCCGGTTCCCGTCGATCTCAAAGAAGTTGGGCCGACCTGAGTAGAAATCCACGACCGGCGCGGTCTGCTCCCGGTAAACACGTAAGCGCTCTCGAATGACTTCTTCCGCGTCATCCTTCCGCTGTGCCAGTTCACCGCCACAAACGTCGCAGATTCCTTCTTTGACAGAAGGCGAGAAGAAAACATTGTAAATCTTACCACAACCTGAACAATAACGCCTGCCCGCCAGCCGCTTCACTGCCTCTTTTTCGTCGAGGTCAATATTGATCACGTAGATATCGGCCTGTTCTTCGAGGCTCTGCAGGTACTCTGCCTGGGCCAGGTTGCGGGGATAGCCATCCAGGATGAACACCCGAGGGACATCGGGGGCCATCACCCTCTCCCGGACGATTTCAGATACCAGATCATCCGGGACCAGTTCGCCGGCCTCCATCACTTTCCGCGCCTTTTGCCCGAGTGGAGTCCCCTGACGAACAGCATCCCGCAGCACATCTCCTGTCGAGACGTGCGGGTATCCGAACTTCTGGGCGAGCACCTTCGCCTGCGTTCCTTTTCCTGCTCCCGGCGCACCGAGGAGCGCTATTACCTTAGTCTTAGCCATGTCCACTTGATACCCTGCGGACCGAACCCTGACGGGGAACGTCAAACCGTGTTTACGGGTTGGTTCGTCAGGCGCCGGTCGTTAGTCCGTTTTATCCTCTGCGTCCCCGGATTCGACCCTTCTTTAGAAAGCCCTCATAATGCCGCATGATCAATTGCGACTCCACCTGCTGGACGGTATCCATGGCGACGCCGACCACGATCAACAGCGAGGTGCCGCCGAAGTAAAAGGTCACACCCAGGCCGGTTGTGATGAAGTCAAGGTTGTAATCGACCAAGAAGTTGTCAAGAGGGGGTCCAATCAAAGGTATCGGCGCCACTTTGAATCCGGTAATAAGGAATTCCGGCAGCAAGCTCACCAGCACCAGATATATAGCCCCCGCGAAGGTGAGCCGGCTCAGAATTCTGTCGATATATTCCGATGTCCGCTTTCCCGGCCGGATTCCGGGAATGAACCCGCCATACTTGCGGATGTTGTCCGCCACTTCATCCGGGTTGAAGATGATACTGACGTAGAAGAAGCAGAAGAAAATAATGCCGCTGATGTAAATCAAGTTGTACAGCGGGTATCCCTGCTGCAGCTGCTGGGCGAATGACTGCATCCACTCCGCCTGGACCACCAGCCCGAGCGTCGACGGAAAGGCAATGATCGATGCGGCAAAGATAACCGGAATGACTCCCCCGGAGTTCACCCTGAGCGGCAGATGAGTCGACTGACCTCCGTACATGCGACGCCCGACCACACGTTTGGCGTATTGGATAGGTATCCTTCGCTGCCCTCTTTCGACGAAGACAATCGCCGCCACCACCAGCACCATCATGATGATCAGGAGCAGGATCGTAAAGATGCTCCGCTGGCCGCCCGTCCAGTCCTGCCACAGTGAAACCGCGGCGCCGGGGAGACCCACGACGATACCGGCAAAGATGATCAGCGAGATGCCGTTACCGATGCCTCGTTCGGAAATCTGCTCTCCCAGCCACATCACGAAGGCCGTTCCGGTGGTCAGGGTGATCATCGTCATCAGCCGGAAACCCCAGCCGGGATACGGCACAACCGGAGGAGAGGATGCCGTCCGCTCCAAGGCCAGAGCCGTCGCCAGGCTTTGAAACAGGCTGAGGCCGACGGTGAGGTAACGGGTGTACTGGTTGATCTTCTTGCGCCCCAGTTCACCTTCCTTAGATAGCCTCTCGAGATAAGGCCAGACAACAGTCAGGAGCTGCAGAATAATGGAGGCCG